>JAJQAT010000068.1 GCA_021203665.1 Bacillota bacterium | reverse complement strand
CAACATTGGTTTTGCTTGCCTCGACCCTGTGCCAAACGGCGGTCTTCGCGGCATTCAGCGATGTTGATGACACAAACGCTTACAAAACGGCAATTACCACACTTTCAAAGCTGTCTGTTATCGACGGATACACGGACGGCACATTCCAGCCGGAGGGCACGATAACCCGCGCGGAATTTACCAAGCTTATCGTGTTTATTCTCGGCTATCAGGACTTTACCTACACCGATATTGACTTTACGGACGTATCCTCCGACCATTGGGCGAAGGACTACATACAAACCGCGTACAATCTCGGAATCATCTCGGGAATGGGCGACGGAACCTTCGCTCCGGATTCTCAGGTTACATACGAGCAGGCGCTTAAGATGACGGTCTGCACTCTCGGATACGAATCCTTCGCGACCGCTATGCAGCAAGACGGCGAGGATTGGTCAAGCGGATATATCAGGCAGGCAAATTCCTTAAATCTTACAAAAAATGTTACGGACGCGGAGTATACCGAGGGCGCCACGAGAGGCGTTATAGCGCAGGTGCTTTATAACGCGCTTGACGTTACCGTATACGAAAACAACGGCTATGAATGGGTTGAAACCTCCAAAACCCTTATGAAGGACTACCTTAAGGTACGATCGGTTAAGGGTACTCTTATCGGTATCGAGGACTACGTGACGGAGGACTGCACCGAGGATCTTTTGGAAAATCAAATGGCGGTTATGGATTCCTCCGGAGATGTGTTCACAATGGATTATTCGGAGTACACGGAAACCGTTTCGGACATCAGCCAATACCTCGGCAATACCATAACCGTGTATTACAGACAGCTCAGCGATGATGACGAATGCACTCTTATCGCAATAGACGATGAAACGACAAAGAATTCTCAGCTTGAAATTTCCTATGACGATATAAGCAGCTTTTCGGGAAATACTCTTAAATATTACGAAACCTCGTCAAGCGTGAAGAGTCTAAAGCTCAAGGACAGCGACCTCACCGTAAGATATAACGGAAAATTAGTCGGAGCGGACGATACTGTTACATTGACAAATCCCTCAACCCAAGAGGAGGAGGACTTTACGCGCACCGAGGCTCTTGAGGAATGGCTCACGCCGGGCTCGGATTACTTCATATACGGCACGGCGACTCTTACGGATAACGGCGACGACGGCACCTTTGACATGATTCAGATTTACGACTATGAAACAATCGTCGCTTACACATCTCCCTCCTCGTCGGATTACCGTATAACGGACAGGCTTGTCACGGGAAATTATCTTATTCTTGACCCGCAGGCGGCAAGCTACTCCTATACCATTACCAAAAACGGCGAGAGCATTGCGGTTACCTCAATCGCGGCAAACGATATTGTTCTTTATGCCACAAGCCTTGACGGCTCCGTTTACACGCTGCTTGTCACAAACACAAGCGTTAGCGGCTCCGTTACGTCGATGAGCTCAAGCAGCTCCAAAATCAGCATTGCCAACACATCGTACACGTTGGGAGACAAATGCGAAAGCTATATAAGCGACAAGAGCGGCAAGGAGCTTAAGGTCGGCGTTTCCGGCACGTTCTATATTGACGCGTTCGGAACGGTGGTATACGGCACGCTTACCGAAACCTCCGCCATCCCCTACGCGTACATCACGGACGCGTATATCGATTACGACGAGGGCGGCAAGCCTTATATAACGGTATACTCCACCTCCACTACAAGCGGAGCGGAGTCATACGCGCTTGACGACAAGATAAAGCTTAACGGCTCGACCATATCCGGCGAGAACGCCATCGATAGGCTTGCGGAGTCCGCCGAGTATGCCAACGGCGACGAGGAATACGCCGAAAAGATTTACGGCGCGGGCAAAACCCCGACGCTTACCGGATATTCTCAGCCCGCGAGAGTGACCATTTCAAACAATAAGGTTACGGAAATTGTGACGCTTACCTCGGACGAGGTTCAAAGCCAAAACGACGATTCCGACCAGATTGTGCTGTGCAAGGATATAGATGAGTACACATACTCGTCAAACAGCTTCACATTGGACGGCAAATCGTCATTCTCGGTCAACTCCTCAACCATAGTAATATGCGTTCCGGAAAACCGAACCACCAAATCATCATACTCAAAGAAAACCGTTTCATCTGCGTTTACCTCGGGCGACAGCTATTATCTCGAGGCGTATGACATAAGCTCGTCAAAGATTGCCGGACTTATCGTTCTTTACGGAAACGACGGTACTCTTACCGCGGTTAAGAAGGACACGGATTATTCAATCGTGGCTACTCTTCCGGAAACCATATATGATGAGGACAGAGACACAAGCGCGCAGACCTTTGATGTTTACGCGGGCGCGACAAACACCGCTAAAACATGGACAACCTACGATACGGAGGAATTCAGCGATATTGAGGTGGGCGACGTTATTCAGTTCGCTTACGACAGCGACAACCTCGCGCAGGGACTGATAACCAACATAAGCTTCTCCGATATTGCGGCTGTTCTCGACGGTGAAACCACCTACAACGACCAGCTCTACAACTGGGAGGAGGAACAGGATCCCACCGAGGAGAATAATTATCAGGAATACAAATTCGATTACAGGTTCAAGCAATCCGGCACAGACGACGACGAGACCTACACAAGCACATCTCTGGGAACGGTTCCGTATTCGAGAGCTTGTATGTACAATATCAGCCAGGTATTGGTTGACGACAAAAAGCTCTACGTCACAAAGGGCGGCTTCTATACCGACGAAAACGGCACGACGCAGATAGACGACAGCGATTACGAGGAAATCACAATCACATCGTCAACAAAGATTTTGCGCATGACCGACAAGCGCGACGAGATAAGCAGATACGCGGCGGACACCACAACGGATATGTCCATAAGCGACCTTAGAGACGCTAAAAACTACGGCGCGGACTGCTCAAAGATTCTTGTATGCTCAATGAAGGGCGTGGCAAAGCTGATTGTTGTGTATAATTAATCGATAGCAAAAACAACAAAAAACCCAAACAGCCGCCGGCTGTTTGGGTTTTCCTTTTATTCTCAAAATATTAAATAAGCTTGTTCAAAAATTCAATGAAATCGCTCTCGGTTTCCTCAAGAGGCTTATCGTTATCGTAATACAAATCGTAGCCGTATTGCTCCACCTCGTCATCCGACGCGTTGCCCCAGCTCTCCGCTCCGTCAATCGGGCGGCGCACAAGCAGTGTGAGGCATTTCGTTTTTATCAGGCTCTTCAGCTTGTCTATTTCCGCGCCCTCGCGGATATGGACGAACATAAGCCGCTCATCGCTTCGCATAAACAGCTCGTACTGCTCAAGCAGGTATTTCGTCGGCAGGTCATTGTACTCTATAAAAACCCTTTTTAAATCGGAAAGAAATTTTCTCGATTTACTGTCCTTTTCACCGTTCCAGCCGTAATTTTTCGCGATTTCCTTAATCGGCGTTATCGCCGACACGTTTCTGACCGCGTAATGCTTCGCCGCCATATCGCAGAGAGTGTCCTTGCCCGCGCCGCCTTTTCCGTTTATTATAATCACTGTTTTTTCCATAATATTCTCCTTTTGATTAATTACGGCATAAGTCCCTTTAGGCGCAGTACGTGTTCCACGGCACTGTCAAGCGTTTCCCCGCTTATTTCGCCGCTTCCTACCGCTTCAAGAATCTGATTAAACGCCGTAATGTAGTCCGTGGTTATAAGCAAATCATTACCGGCGTTCACCGCCTTCACGTACACATTTTCCACATCGGCAACGGCGCCCATCGCAATATCGTCCGTCATTATAACTCCGTCAAAGCCAAGCTCGTTTCTGAGTATATCGTGAACCGCAGGCGAAAGCGACGCGGGATTTTCACTGTCAAGACCCTTTACGGTGTTATGCGACACAAGCACGCAGCTCGCGCCCGCGTCAATGCCCGCCTTGAACGGGACAAAATCGGTATTTCTTATATCCTCGGCGCTCTTTTCGGTATACACCGCGCCCTCGTGGCTGTCGCCCTCCGTTTCGCCGTAGCCGGGGAAATGCTTGAGCACGCTCCATATACCGGCGTTGTTCATCGCCGTCACGGTTTGCGCGACAAAATCCGCCGTTTCCTCATAGCCCTTGCCAAAGCTGCGGTCATATATATAAGCGGAGGTGTCCGTGGCAACGTCGGCTACCGGCGCGAGATTCATATTGATGCCGAGGCTCAAAAGCAGCTCGGATTTCTCCGCCGCGTCGGCGACAACCGCCTCCATACCGCCCTCATTATAGATTTCCTGGGGCGATTTGTATTTTTCCGGAGCAAGGTTGGGATTCGCGCTGACGCGCACGACCGTTCCGCCCTCCTCGTCAACTCCGATTATAAGAGGTATTTCGCTTTCCGATTGGAATCCCTCTATTTTGCTTATTACCTCGTCCTTTGTCAAGCCGTCAAAATCGCGTTGGAACATAAGTATTCCGCCGGGATTTAAGGACATCAGCTCATCCATGCTCTCCTCCTCGGGACAGCGCACAAACAGGATTTGTCCCACCTTTTCCTCAACGGACATTGTGTCGAGAAGCGTTTTTTCGGCTGTATTTTCAGTTGTGTTTTCACTTGTGCTCAAGCCGCACCCCGCCGCGGATAATAATATAATCGCGGCGGCTGTAAGCGATAGTAATTTTTTCATTTGTTGTTTTCCTTTCATGTTAGATTGCGGTGTGCGGGTCGCCCGTGGCGCCGACCCCTACAAATTAAATTTGCATTTACGGCAACGCTTTGCAAGCCTCCATTGCAGAGCATAGACGGAAAGGCAGCTTTTTTGATATAGCGCAATCCCTCATCCGTCGGCTGCGCCGACACCTTTCCCCGAGGGAAGGCTTACGGGCGACCACGAGGGTCGCCCCTACGAGGTGAGTCAAGGGATTCCTCAATCCTCCGCGAAGCTTTTAATTTACCGCCTTAAGTATCTCCTCATATGCCCAGTGGCTCGGTAATACGTCGCTGAACGGGTTTTCCGCGGTATCCGAATTATCCGCGCTGTATCCTACCGCGCGGTTCAGCATCGTAACCGCCTCGGCGCGCGTGATTGTGCCGTCGGGAACAAACACTCCGGATGTATATCCCGATACATATCCCTTATCGCTCATCGCGTTTATATATCCCCTCGCCCAAAAGCTCTCTGACACATCGGTAAATTTCGACTCTCCGTCAACCGGCTCAACACCGAGATAATTGCATAAAATGACACAGAACTCCGCGCGCGTTATATTGTTTTCCGGCTTAAAGACCGTTCTGCCGTAGCCGGAAATATATTCGTTTTCCGCCATAAAATTAACGTAATTCGCGTACCACGCGTTTTCCGAAACATCATCAAAAACATTCTCATATTCCGCTGTTTCGTCAATGCCCGCTATTTTTGAAATTATCGTAGCCGCCTCGGCTCTTGTTATATTGCCGTCGGGTTTGAATGTGCCGTCCTCATAGCCGGAAATATACGGCTCGCGATTCGCCGACTTATCCGCCGCCGATAAATGAATAATGCTAAGCGAATTTGCGGGCGCGTTATATGTAAAGCTGTCCGCCGCGTTCGTTATTTCCCCATCGACAGGTAC
The DNA here is from genome assembly GCA_021203665.1 of Bacillota bacterium. Lineage (GTDB taxonomy): Bacteria > Bacillota > Clostridia > UBA1381 > UBA1381 > Hominilimicola. Next base: position 6,985 of record JAJQAT010000068.1, on the reverse strand, counting down.
AATCGCGTTCTTATTTTCAAGGCTGTTTTCAAGGGTGGTATCGCCGGACATAACAGTAACTTTAGCCTCGGAGCTTGTTACGCTCATACCGTCTATATTTATGCCGGTATCAACGGCGCTGTCCATTGTGTTTACAAGCTTTACAATAACCTCGCCCGATTCCTCGTCATAAACGCTCGACGCGTATACGGGACCGTATTCCTTAGGCTTTACATATGAGCAAATAAACTCGCCGTTCATGTATGCCTTTATCTCGTAATCCGTGACCTCAACCATTATATCGTACCATTCGTCATCCTCGATATGCACACTGCCCACATAGGACTGCTCCGCCACATTTCCGGTTTCCGCGCTCACGCCGTCAACAATGTGCTGTACCTTTGCCGTTGTGTTGCTCCAACCGCCTATGTTTACGCGGTAGTAATTCAGCGCGTCCTCCGCCGCGACGCCAATCTGGAATCCCTCGCCGCCGGCGGTCTTTTTCGCTTTAAGAGAGAGCGTGTAATTATCCATATCGGACCCCGCGTAAAAGCACACGCAGCCGGTTTGATCGGAGGTTTGAACAATGGAGCCGTCCTCATTTATCGACCATTCGCCGTTTGAGGTTTCAAAGCCCTGCTCCTCCAAAGAAGCGGAGCTGTCAAGCTCGATTTTATACTCGCCGTCAGCCGTTTCAACAGTAATATCGCTAAATTCATTATGCGTTCCCCATGACGCTACGGCAATGCCGCCATGGAAAGCATCGTCCTTTTCAATACCGTTCAATTCCACCTCGGTCGGAAGCGAGTAATCACCGCGGTTATTTGAGAACAGCGACTGCACGTAATAATTCGGCGTAAGCATATAATCGTCATTCGTGAACCAAATCATATTCGCCGCGGACCACTGCACATTGCCGTACTTCGCGAACATCGGCGCGTAGCTCGCCATACGCACCACGTCCGCGTTGCGCTCAAGTCCCGTCATATACGCCGCCTCGGAGAGCGCGTTGTACCAGGTGTTGCCCTTCGACGCGTACTCGCCCAGGAACACCTTTGTATTCGTGTCGCGGCGATAGCTGTCGTAACGGTAAACGTGCTGTCTGAACCAGTCAGCCGTTTCATAATAATGCTCGTCCATAAGGTCGGCTAATTCCGTATTTTCGTTCGCCCAGTTCCACGCAAGGTCGTTTGAGGTTCCGCTTGACGCGGTGCCGGACGTTGTTATAAGATTAATGTCGGGATACTGCTCGTGTATCTGCCTTGCAAATTCCTCATAGCGTTCAAAATAAATCTCGTCGTACTGCTCGTTTCCGATACCGATATATTTTAAATTAAACGGCTCCTCGTGTCCCATTTCGATACGCTTTTGAACCCATTCGTTACTTGTGTCGGTGCCGTTCGCGAACGCGATTAAGTCAAGCGCGTCGTCTATATACGGCTGCAAATCGTCCATGGGAACAAGATATTCCTCATCCTGAGAGCTGCCGCTCCTTACCTGGCACGCCATGCCGCAGTTCAAAATGGGTACGGGCTCCATTCCCAGGTCCTCGCACATTTGGAAATACTCGTAAAATCCGAGTCCGTAGGTCATCATATACGGCTCGGTCGCGGACGGGTTCCAAATGTTTATCATTTCCTTACGTTCGGAAACATCGCCGATTGTGTCCTTCCAATTCCACGCCGTTTCCATAGTCTGTCCCTCAACGGCGCAGCCGCCCGGGAAACGCAAAAACGACGGGTGCATTTCCTCCAATGCTTCCATTAAATCCTTGCGAAGTCCGTGTCCCTTGTAGGTATCCTCGGGAATAAGCGAAATCATATCGACGTCCGCGCTGTCTGCGGTATTTTTCACAACCAATTCAGCCGCAGACGATGTTTCGGTAGGCGTGATTTCAGCCTCCGCCTTTTGCCAGCCGTCACCCTCGCTTTTAACGCTTACCTCCGCGCCGCCGACGGTAACGGTAAACTCGCCCGCGCCGTTTACGTACATTGAGAAATTATACTTTTCACCCGCGGTTACGCTCATTCCCTGAAAGCCGTCGTTTGTAACGGACGCGCCCGCGCCCAGCGTAATATATGTCGGATTGTTTTCGTGTATCGGGTTTTCGGTGTTCACGCTGACATCGCCGTCCGTTTCCCACGAATATAAATGCTCGTTATCCTCAATCTCAAACGAGCGGTTCTGAACAAGCTCCGCGTACAATCCGCCGTCCGCGGCGCTGTTGATGTCCTCAAAGAACAAGCCCCACATTATATCGGAAATATCCTTACTGCGGTCGGACGCGTCGATATTTACGGTATACGGAGTTTCATTTTTACCTGTGACATAGAGCGTGTATTCGCGCGACACATCGCCGATATTCGCCGTAAGCGTAACGGTTTCGGCGGTTTCGTTATGCTTTACCTCGCCCGTTTCGGTGTCTATCAGACCGAGATTATCCTTTTCCACCCATATCAAAGCGTCATATTGGGGCAGGTCGATTTTATCGCCCGTGACAATTTGCTCATTTTCGATTGAATATGTGTCAAGAAGTATTTCGGGATTTATCTCCCCCTCCGACATTACCGCGCAAACCTCGCCGCGGTCAAGCGCGCTGTCATATACGCGGAAGTCGTCCACCGCCGCCGCAAGGTACGCGTCACCATCATAATGGGATTTGCCTATGTAATTAAGCTCGTCCTTTACCTCGGAAAGGCTTTGAATCCCCGATTTCGACTGCACAAGCAAGCCGTTTCTGTAATATGACACCGTGCCGTTATCGACGGTTACGGCGTAATGCACCCAGTCCCTGACGGTTTCCTGCTCGCAGTCCATAGTGTCGGTCGCGGACGGAGATTTTATTTCAACTCTTGCCGCGCTGCCGCTGTAGGGCGCAAAGAAAAAGTTGTTGTTTGAGTCGGTTCCCAGGTCAAATACTCTGCCCCAGGTTGTGAATTTGGTGATATTTACCCACGCGGTAATCGTCATGCTGTCGGATATTATATCGGACGGCAGCAGCGCGTAGCCGTCAACGCCGTCAAGCAAGAGCGCCTTGCCGATATTTCCGTCCTCCGTGACGCTTGCGCCGCCGTAAAGCGTCAGCGCGTTTTCACCGTTCTCGTCCGCAAGCTCGGCATCGCCGTCGAATGTGTAGCGCAAAACAGGCTCCGGCATATCCTGCGCCGCATAGCCGATTGCGGGCAGTGACGCAAACGCTGTCACAGCCGCCGTTATCGCGGAAATTAATCTTTTTTTCATTGTTTTTCCTCTCCTTTATGGTAAGTTTTATTATATGCTTAGCTAACCCCTCATCCGTCGGCTCCGCCGACACCTTCCCCTTAGGGGAAGGCTTGCGGGCGCCCAATGGGCGCCCCTACGAATCGGGTCGTCGGGGGCGCCGACCCCTACGGAGTGAGGGTAATTTGTCGCCCTTACGCCGACACCTGCGAAGTCAAATCTGCATTCGCGGCAACTCCCTAACGGGCGAACACTGTTCGCCCCTACGAAGCGTTCTTACGGGCGCGCCATATACATTCCGTCACGTACTGCTCCAGCGCCGCCCATTCCTCGATTCTGCCCTCTTTTATGGCGAGGTCTATTTCCGCGATGCGTCGCACCATCCACACGAGCGAATCAACGCTAAATCCCGCCGCGTTGTCTATATACTTCCTCGTAACATACACCGAAACGCCCAGCTTCGCGGCAATCTCTCCCTGAGGCGCGCCGCGCATAAGCTTTGCGCGCAGCAGCTTCTCAAAGTTTGAGAACATCAGATAAATCAGCGGAAACGCGTCCTTATCGGTATTTTTTAAATCCATCAATGTTGCCGCGGCAGCGCGCGCGTCGCCCGTCATAATCGCGTCCGTAAGCTTGAACACTACCACCTGAATCGACTTTGACACCACGCGGTCAATATCGCTTTTATATATCTCCTCGCCGCAGAAGTCAAACAGCTTTTGCAGCTCGTTATTTATATTGTTAAGTCCCGGGTCGCACAGACTTATGAGATAATAGGCGTTTTGCTTGGACATTTTCTTTTTCGCGTCAAGACACTGCTTGACTACCCATGTAACCAAGTTCGCCTCGGTCATATAATTAAACTCAACCACTGTTCCCGCCTTTGCGGCAGCCTTATAAAGAGCGCTTCGCTTATCCATGATTGACTCGTCGAAAATTACAACGTTATCCTCCGATATACGCTTAAGCTTCTCCGTCCAAAACGCCTTTATATCGTCAAGAGTGTAGTCGTCCTCCTTATCCGTTTTTATCCTAAAAATGCCGCTGTCCTTAATATGTATCAGCTTTTTATCGGTCATCATCGGGAAACCCTCCCACGCGTCGTCATACTCCGAGAACGGTATGTCCGCGCCCTCAAGCCTTATATGATTGAACTCCGGAAAGCCGCCGTCCGGAACAAGGTCGGCTACCCTTTTAACGTACATATCCTTCAGAAAGGTCTCTTCTCCGTAAAACAGGTACAAAGGCGACAATTCGCCATTGCTAAGCTGTTTTTTCAATTTTAACAAATCCTTGTTGTCTTCTTTCTTTTTTGCCGCCATAGCTATCTCCTATCAAATGTATCTATCCTCACACTGCCGTCCTTTTCGACGGTAAACGTTATATCCCCGTCATAATCCGTGCGGAACAGCTCGGTATCCTTGAGGGTTTCGAGTGTTTCACTGCTCGGCAGGGCGTAGGTGTTATCCTCGCCAACGCTTATAACCGCGTATTTCGGGCTGACCGCCTCCGCCCATTCCGCGCTTGTGGCGGATTTGGAGCCGTGATGAGCCACCTTTAATAAATCCGCATGGGAAATCTTCCCCGCGTCAATCAGATTTTTCTCGGCAAACGCGGACATATCTCCGGTAAACACTGCCGAAAACTCGCCGTACTCCACATAATACACATACGAGGTATCATTTTCATCATCGCTTATCTCGGTCTTTTTTGCCGGCGGAATTATGCGGATTGTCATTCCGTTATTATATGTAAGCAGAGTTTCCTGCGATATGTAATGCACCTTGGTTCCGTTTTCCGCCGCGGCTTCCTCAAGCGCGGTTCTCCACTCACTGCCCTCCATATTATCGGGGAGAAACAGATTTCTTACATTTATATTCTCTATCGCGGCTATGATTCCCTGCACGTGGTCCTGATGATAATGGCTGACAAACGCGCTGTCCACGCTTGTTATATTCTCCGATTTGAGATATTCCAAATACACCTTTTCGCCGGGATTATAGTCCGAATAAGCGTTTCCGCCGCCTCCGTCTATCAAAACATTAAAGCGGTGCGGCGCGCTTATAATCGCTCCGTCGCCCTGACCCACGTTTACAAAGGTAATCTCCAAATCATTAAGAGTGAATATTTCACCGACCGCCGTTGACGTCATAAGCGCCGCCGCGACAAATAACGCGATTTTCGCGTGTTTCTTCTTATTTTTAATATACTTAACCGCCGCGACTACAATAAGCAGGTATATAAACAGCTGTAATATATCCGGCTTCGGTATCGAGACGTTTAAAAATTTCAATTTATCTATCACTATCGGTATGTACTTCAGCACAACCAGCATAAGGCTGACCGCCTGATGCACAAGCGGCGCGGTATGGAACAGCGCCAGCATACCGATAAGCAGCGGCGAAAGCACCACCACCGCCATGACGCACGGCAGCATCACAAACGAAACCAATATCGAATAGAACGACACGGTGTTAAAGAAATACGCCGTGACGGGAATAAGTCCCACCGTGCATATAAGTCCGAGCGTGACGCTCCGGCGCAAATATTTGAATTTTATAAATTTAAGCCTGTCGTACACATAATCGAAAAAGTAATATATCAGCACGCTTGATAGCATGGACATTACAAATCCCATATCGAAATATATAAGCGGGTTTATAATGCCCATAATAACCGCGGTTATGCCTAGCACGTCCAAATAATACACCCTGCCGAAACGGCTTTTCAAGAACGTGAACAATGCCAGCATTATTATAAGCTTTAAAAACACCGCGTTCGAGGAATTAACAAACGCATATATAATAAGTAATAACACGGTAAGCGCGTCGCGCGTTCTTTTTTTGAACGCACTCAAAACAAGCGCTATCAGCGACATGAACAGCATAATATGCAAAAACGCGGGATAGAAAAACCTTTTCGTGCCCGTCCTTGTCAAGATCTTGTCATAATCCTCCGAAAATTCCTTTTTATTGCCCGTCAGCACCGCCTTCAAAATAGCGTTGTAATCGCCGCTGTAATTATCGTCTATCACATTTGAAATGAAATTCTTCACGCTCATTCCCAGGGCATACGGCGAATAATCCCTTATCTTCTCCGCCGCCGGCTCTACAGAGGCGGAATATATTTTAAAGAATATTCCCTTGCTTTTGTAATATTTAATCAAATCAAAGCCGTTCTCGTTCAATTTCTGCGGAATACACTCTACAATTCCCGAAAATACCACGGTATCGCCGTATTCAAAGCCCGACTCGGCTGTCAGGAGTATCTTCTCATGAATCTTTGTTTCCTCTCCCGCAAGCTCCGCCTTTCGCGCGTCAATCACATACTGCACATTGTCGTCGGATTTTTGCGGAATTTCCGCGACGCGTCCGGTAAGAGTGACATACCGCTCCTCATACACCGATAAATCCCGCAGGGAATCGCTCATTCCGTAGTGATACAAAAGAACGCCAAGTGTGAGCGCGGATAAAAATATCAGTATTTTTATATCGAATTTATGTTTAAAACAAGCCTTAACTGTCAATACCATAATCAGGGATATTATGAATAATATTGCAAATCCCGCCGAAACACGCCCGCCGAGATATATTCCCGATGCAAAGAACACTGCTATTTTGATATATTCAGCCATATTTGTAAACTCCTTTATGAATATTATATCAAATTGATGTTTTCATTGCAACGAATTGTAACATTTGTAATCTTTGTAACGCATTTGTAACATAAATTACCGCTGTTTTTCTCGGACAGACGCAATTTCTTGTAATTTTGCTGTAACATAAGC
>JAJQAT010000005.1 GCA_021203665.1 Bacillota bacterium | reverse complement strand
CGGAGATATTACTCTTCACTTTATAATATTTGATATTCTTTATAAGCCGGAAATTAAAAAAACGATTAAAGAACTGATTGATATTATAGATTCGGAGTATTTATCGTTTTTTGAAAATCCTATGACATACGACGAATCAACCCTCAGAAAAAAGCTAAAGAAATACTCAAACGAGGGAATTATCGTCACCGAAAAGCGCGGGCGCGAAATTCTGTACAGCCGCGCCATGGACACCGATATAAGTCAGCTTAAGGACGCTCTCGATTATTTCAGTGAAACCGCTTCCTGCGGTGCTGTAGGCTCGTTTATCCTCGACAAATTTGATGATAAAAGCAGCGTGTTTTTATTTAAGCATCATTACATAACACAGACTATGGACAGCGACGTGCTTGCCGATTTGTACAGCGCTATGCGCGGCAAAAAATTTGTAACCCTGGATATTATAGGAAATCAAGGCGAAAAAACAAAGACGGTATCCGTTGTGCCTCTTAAAATATACATCAGCGTGCAAAGCGGCAGACAATATCTTTTGGCTTACTCCGAATTAAAGAACAAAATATATTCGTACAGGTTGGAGTATACGCAAAGCATTAAAGAGGGCGATGTATGCGATAAATTTGATAAGCTGCGCAATAAGCTTAATCAAATTGAGCGGCATATGTGGGGAGTTAATTGCAAATGGAATTTAAAAAATACGGAGCATATAGAGTTTACGGTGTATGTCGGAAATGATGAACAGCATATCGTTCACAGATTGGAACGCGAAAAAAGATGCGGCTACATAGAAAAAATCGACGATAACCATTATAAGTTTACCGCCGATGTGTTTGACAGCAATGAGATGGTTCCTTGGATAAGAACATTTATATGCAGAATAACCGAATTGAATTTCTCAAACAGTACAATAGAGAATCGGTTTAAAAGGGATATAGAAGATATGTATCAAATGTATGAGATAGGCGGTGAGTCGATATGATTTTCAGCGAAATATATTCCGCTTATTACAATACGGTTGCCAAAATACTGAAATCGATTTTATCCGGAGACGTGTCGGAAAAGGAGATATTGAAAATAATCAATCAAAACGCGTTCTCGGAAAGTGTTTTAACTGTTTTGCCGGCAATAAAGGACGAGAGATGGCAAATAATTAACAAGGACCTCTCCACGCCAATCAAGCATATTCCCACTATGCCTCTTACCATACTTGAAAAAAGATGGTTAAAGGCAATAACGGAGGACCCGAGAATTAAATTATTCGGAGCGGATATTGACTTGGACGACACGGAGCCGCTTTTTACTCCCGAGGATTATAAGGTGTTTGACAAATACGCCGACGGCGACCCGTTCGAGGACGAGGAATACATTGAAAGATTCAGGCTTATACTTACCGCAATAAAAGAAAAACGGCCTGTCGTCGCCAAAATGTACAACAGAAACGGCAGCAAAATCAAGGTAAGATTTTTCCCGAAATACCTTGAATATTCGGAAAAGGACGATAAGTTCCGCGTTATCGCGGACGGATGCAGATTTTCACAGTTTAACTTGGCAAGATTTATAAGCTGTAAATATTATGACGGAAACGGCGGATGGAACGAGACACCGCGTGAAATTAACACAAAGGAGCTGACTCTTTTAATAAAGGACGAAAGGAAGGCTATGGAGCGCGTAATGCTGCATTTTGCCCACTTTGAAAAAAGCTCGGAAAAAATCGATGACGAGCATTATCGGGTAAAAATAAAATACTTGGAAAGCGACGAAACCGAAATTGTTATAAGGGTATTGTCCTTCGGACCGTATGTTAAGGTTTGCGAGCCCGAATCCTTTGTTGATTTAATAAAAGAAAGACTTAATTTACAAAAAAGCTGCGGACTTAAATAAGTTCGCAACTTTTTTTCCGTGATAAATATTTCCGTTTTTGCTACAATGTACTTGTAGGATTTAAGAAATTGAATTTTACATTCCAAAGATACTCACAGCAAATTTTATGACGGCATCACAAGATCGGTTACACTGTAATCCCTTGTTTCGAATGTATCTTGTTAAAAAGGCACCGACAGCAAACGAGTTATGTCAGGTAAGCTCTGACCCGGGATTTACCGCTCCTGAAATGAAAAAGTGCCGTGTAAAATTTAAAGACGCGTACAGCAATCGTAATGCCTATCATTAGCCGATTAACGGCACCTTGCTGATAACAAGGACGGAGACGGGGTGAAATCCCCTGCCATGATACTAAAGGCGTCTTGCATCAACGGCATCGGCGGCATCTTAGCGGTAACGGACCTTTACAGGTCCGAACCCCGCCGATGCTTTGATGAAATTATTAAGCAAAGGAGCGAAAAAATGATTGAAATAAAAGGAATATTTAATACTGCGCTCTGCTTTGCAAATACAGTGGATGATGAAGCGGCGGAACAAATAAGAAGAATGTGTAATTATGAGTTCACCGAAAGCTCAAAAATAAGAATTATGCCCGACGTTCACTCCGGAAAGGGCTGTACCATAGGAACAACTATGACAATAACAGACAAGATTGTACCCAATATTGTCGGCGTGGACATCGGATGCGGAATGTATACGATATGTATCGGAAAAGCGGATATTGATTTTAAAAAAATAGATGAAATTGCACATTTTATTCCAAGCGGCAAAAATGTATGGGAAGACAGTCGGGAAGGATTCGATTTCGGCGCGCTTCGCTGCTGTAAGAATCTAAAGAAAACAAGTTGGCTGGAACGCAGCATAGGCACATTGGGCGGCGGAAATCATTTTATTGAAATCGACGAGGCGGGCGACGGTACAAAATACCTTATTATACATTCCGGCAGCCGAAACCTCGGAAAACAGGTGGCGGAGCTATATCAGGCTCTTGCTGTTGACTTGAATACAGGCAAAGAGGAATACTTCAAGAAACGCGGCGAAATTATCCGTACATATAAAGAGCAAGGCAGACAAAGCGAGATACAAAATGCCTTGAAAACCGCGGAAAACGAACAGATGGCTAAAGAGCCTACAGTCCCCGCGGACCTTTGTTATCTTTACGGGATATTTTTTGACGATTATTTACACGATGTGGAAATTTGTCAAAAATTTGCAAAGCGCAACCGTGAAAAGATAGCTGAAATAATTCTTGAAAAAGCCGGTATAGCCGGATATGACGCGTTTCACACTATTCATAATTATATTGATATTGATGAAATGATATTAAGAAAAGGCGCTGTTGCCGCGCATAAGGGCGCAAGGATTCTTATTCCGATTAATATGCACGACGGAAGTATTCTTGCAAGAGGGAAAGGCAACCCCGACTGGAATTATTCCGCGCCGCACGGTGCCGGAAGAATTATGTCAAGAACAAAGGCTAAAAAAGTCCTCAATATGGAGGAATACAAAAAGTCTATGTACGGCATTTATACTACTTCCGTAAGCCAATTAACCATTGACGAGGCACCTATGGCTTATAAATCCATTGATGATATTATCGACATCATAGAAGACTCGGTTGATATTATCGAGGTTTTAAAGCCGATATATAATTTTAAGGCTGATAACTAAAAATAAAGGCACACACAGCAATTTTTACAAACACTGACGAAAAAGAGATATTTAATGTGCCTTGTTGATTCAGAAAGGGTGAAAGGATATGTTGGAAATCTTAAAGAATGAGGCGAATACAGCCTTTACCGAAAACGGCGCGGTTACATATGAAACGTCGGGAAGTGATTGTCTTGACCTGTTTGCTTCCGTAGGAGCAATCCGCAGAGAAAGCGATTCCGAGATTATAAGCAGGTTTATCAGAGCATACGCCGAAAACAAGGACACTGCGTTAAAAATATTATTTTTCGCGAGAGACATTCGCGGCGGACTGGGCGAGCGCAGAGTGTTTCGCGTAATAATAAATTGGCTCGCCGAAAACGAACCCAAGGTTTTGGTGAAAAATTTACGCTATATCGCGGAATACGGCCGTTTCGACGATTTATTGCCGCTTATCGGAACAAGGTGCGAATCGGAAGCTATGGCGTACATAAGGAAACAGCTTGACGCGGATTTGGCGGCGAGCGAATCGGGCGGAGATGTTTCTCTTCTCGCAAAGTGGCTGCCGTCTGTAAACACGTCAAACCGGAACGCGGTAAAAGCGGGCAAGAAAATCGCGAGGGCTCTCGGCATGAATGACGCCGCGTACCGCAAAGCCCTGGTAAAGCTCCGCGGCAGAATAAAAATCATTGAAAATAATCTCCGTGAAAAGGATTATACCTTTGATTACGCAAAGCAGCCCTCCAAAGCCATGCTTAAATACAGAGCGGCGTTTTATCGAAACGACAAGGAACGATACTGTGAATTTTTAAACAGCGTTGAAAACGGCACGGAAAAAATCAACACCTCCGCTCTCGCTCCGTATGAAATAATCGCGCCGTGCTTTCAAGAATACGGGGATAATGCTTTGTCCGAACAGGACATTCGCAGTATGGATATAATGTGGAGAAATCTCAAGGATTTCGGAAACGATGAAAACGCGCTGGCGGTTATAGACGGCTCCGGCTCCATGTACCGCTATGAAAATCCGATACCCGAGGCGGTGGCGTTATCGCTCGGTATTTATTATGCCGAACGGAATAAAGGCGCGTTCAAAAATCACTTTATTACATTTTCCGAAAAGCCGCGGCTTGTGGAAATAAAGGGAGATAACATCGCGGAAAAGGTGCGGTACTGTATGCAGTTTAACGAGGTGGCAAATACGGACATACTGAATGTGTTTAAGCTTATATTAAACGCCGCGCTTAAAAACAACGTTCCTCAAAGCGAAATGCCTGCAACCTTATATATTGTTTCCGATATGGAGTTCGACTGTTGCGCCGATAACGCGGAGGTAAGCAATTTTGAGTATGCCAAAGGACTGTATGAGGAAAACGGATATACACTGCCTAAAATTGTGTTTTGGAATGTCGCATGCAGAAACAGACACCAACCCGTCACAAAAAATGAACAAGGCGCGGTTCTCGTTTCGGGCTGTACGCCGAGACTTTTTGAAATGACGGCGGGCGGTAATACCAATCCGTATCAAATGATGATGGAGGTAGTATCGTCAAAGCGCTATGAGCCTATATCGGCATAAAATTTATGATTGAAAGGCGCTTCCGAAAGCCAAACGCTTTCGGGGGCGCTTTTTTTGTGTCCGAATTTTTATAAATAAAACCGCCTCACGCTATCGGTTATTCATAGAACGCGGGTGTTTATTCATAAAATATGAGGAGGTGGTATTGTCATGAAAAATCCTAAGTTAAACGCCGAGTGTAATTTTACGGATGTGAGCGGCAACAAAGAGTTTTTATTTAATTTCCAAAGGACAATACTGCTGTCCCTGCATGAGGATAATCTGTTAAGCTTTCAGCAATATCAAAGTGCTTTGGAGCTTTTAAAAAAAGATAAAAGGAGATAAACGCGATGATTAAAGTTGCGGCATATTGCAGAGTTTCAACCGACAGCGGCGACCAGGCTAATTCATTTGAAAGTCAGCAAAGATATTTTAAGGAATACATAGAGCGAAATCCGGAATGGGAGCTTACCGAAATTTACGCGGACAAGGGATTGTCCGGAACAAGCACCGAAAAGCGCGCGGCATTCCGAAAAATGATAAATGATGCCGAGCTTGGCTTTTTTTCGCTTATCCTGACCAAAGAGGTAAGCCGATTCGCAAGAAACACGGTTGACACATTACACTATGCACGGTATTTGAAGTCAAGAAATATCGGCATATATTTTATAACGGATAATATCCGCACTCTCGACCCCGACGCGGAGTTCCGTTTGACCATTATGGCATCCATCGCGCAGGAGGAAAGCAGGAAAACAAGCGAGCGCGTTAAGTGGGGACAGCGCAGGCAAATGGAGCAGGGAGTTGTTTTCGGACGGAGTATGCTCGGCTACGATGCCGCGGGCGGAAAGCTGTACATCAACCGTCAGGGCGCGGAAATCGTCAGATTGATTTTTCATAAATTCGCGGAGGAACGGAAGGGCACGTATACCATAGCGAGAGAGCTGAGCGAGGCAGGGTATAAAACCGTAACCGGCAACACCGTATGGACCAACACCGTTATCCTAAAGGCTCTGCGTAACGAAAAATACTGCGGGGACTTGGTGCAAAAGAAAACCTATACGCCCGATTTCCTGACGCATCAAAAGAAATACAATAAAGGGCAGGAGGATTTTGTGGTGATAAAAAACCATCACGAGCCTATCATAAGCCGAGAATTATGGCAAAAGGCACAGGAGGAGCTTGACCGCCGTTCTCCGAATCGCGAATTTAAGAACAAGCATTCAAACCGTTATCCGTTGTCGGGCAAGATTTTCTGCGGTCAATGCGGAAATCACTTTGTATCGAGAGCAAGGACGCGCCGCGACGGAAGCAGGTACAAGGCTTGGCGGTGTTATGAGGCGGCGCGGCACGGCGCGGAAAAAACAGATACATTGGGAAACAGAATAGGCTGCGGCGTCAGCTCACAAATTAGCGATGAAGACCTTATGTCAGCCGTTAAAGAGTGTGTAAAGCGGCTTCAATTTGACAAAGAAAAGGCTGTTAATAATCTTTGCGGCATAATTGAAAATGTGCTTTCCGCCGACGAGCTGACAAGCGCAAACGAAATTGAAAAGCAAATTGAAAGCTGTAAATTAAAAATCGACCGTTTGCTTGATTTATACGCAAGCGCGGATTTAACCAAGGATGAATATAAAGAGAAAAGGAGCGTGTATGACGGCGAAATAAAAAAACTCCGAGAAAGCGTTAAAGCGGCGGAATGCTCCTATATATCCTATGAGAGAGAACAGCTTATAAAAAGCGTTAAGGCTAAAATAAAGGCTATGGTATACGGTGATGAAACGGATGATACATTTTATAAAAATATCCTGGATAAAATCATCGTTCACAGCCGAGAAAGCATTGAAATTTTTTTATTGGGAGCATTTTGAACATGATATACCTATATCGGTTAATAATCCCTTTGTGACCTCGTCGGGCATTGTGTAGCGCTGAGACAGGTATCTCAGCGATGCGCCGAGCTCGCCGTTGGGGCCGCCGTATTGCGTTATCACCACATTCGCGAGCCTGGGATTGGGCTTTTTCACATTTACCGGAAATTCCAAAAATTTATCGTATTTAAACATTACTTATTCGCCTCCCTTTCCCACGGCCAAGGATTATCGAGCCAATTAAAGCTGTCCTGCGACGCCGCCGCGAATTGGCTCAGCGGTCCGAATTCTTCCTCGTATTTACACTTTAACGTCTTCGTCTTTTTTACAAGCTCGCCGAACATTTTAAATGCCTTCTTATCCTCGGGGTGAGTATCGAGGTAAAGCAGCATATCATACGCCGCGAAGTTACAGCATTGTATCTGTTTCAGTGCCTCTGTTCTCGCACAACTCATTCCATAGCGCCTCCCCACTGTTTGCATACCGCTCCGTATTCGCAAATATTTAAATCAAGCTCCGGAAATATCGTTCCCTGCGTAAGTCCCGTGCAGGCGTCGTATGTTTCCTCCATTTCCTGCACCGGAACGTAAGCGTACGCCACGCAGCCGCATCGCGGATACGAGCAGCACGGCTTTCTCATTTCTGACATTTGTAACAACTCCTTTTATTTTTTTCAGACTTATACGTCTGTAATTCATAATATGTTCTTGAGATAAAATGCGTGAACGGCTTTACATTATTCAAAAAATGAGATATACTAATGAAAAAGGAGAAGTGATAACGTGAAAAAGCTGCTTATTGTTGTTGATTACCAAAACGATTTTGTGAACGGAAGTCTGGGTTTCCCGGGCGCGGCGGATTTGGATGACGGTATCGCGAAAAGGATAGAGGAATACAAAAACGACGAGGTTATATACACGCTCGACACGCATTACGGCGATTATCTCACCACCCGCGAGGGTAAAGGTCTGCCCGTTTTGCACTGCGTAAAGGGCAGCATCGGGCATGAGCTGTACGGCAAAACCGCCGGTTTGTTAAAAGGCAAAAAATGCTTTGAAAAAAATACGTTTCCCTCTCTTGAAATGGCTAAATACCTTAAAAAAAACGACTATGACGTTATCGAGCTTTGCGGGCTTGTCAGCAATATATGTGTGCTGTCAAACGCGGTAATGGCGCGCTCGGCTTGTCCGAACGCGGAAATAATCGTAAACGCGGGGCTCACCGCCTCGGCGGACCCGGACTTGCACGAAAAGGCTCTCGACGTTTTAAAGGGTCTTTTTATAACCGTAACCGATTAAGCGCGCAAAAATACCGCCCGACCTTATGTGTAAACAAGCGCGGGCGGTTTTTTTATTCCTTTATCAGAACTTCCATTTTTCTGTCCTTTGCCGGATCGTTGAATCCGAACGACATTTTGTTTATGCTGACGCCCAAAACGCAAGCTAAATTCATCATGGTTTCCTCATCCGGATACGCCTCGTCGTTTTCGTACCGCGTAATGCACGGAACCGTCGCGCCTATGCGCCGCGCGACCTCTTTCTTGGTAAGCTTTGCTCTTTTTCTGTAAATCATCAGTCTTTCGCCGAGAGTAAAAACCTCCATTTAATTATCCTCCGTTTGATATATCCTGTCCGCTATATCCGCAAATTCCCGCAGCGAAAGCGTCTCTCCCCTCCTCGACGGCGTCACGCCGACGCTTTCAAGCAGGGATGACATCTCGTCTTTTGGTATCGGGAAATTCGCGCAAAGGCAATTCAAAAGAGTTTTGCGCCGCTGAGAGAACGCCGCTTTAACAACTCTGAAAAGCATCCCTTCGTCAAGCACATCAACGGACGGCTTATCAAGCACCTTAAGCTTAAGCACCGCGCTGTCCACCTTGGGACGCGGAACAAAAAGCTGCGCCGGCACCTCGGTCACTATCGACGGCTCCGTGAAATATCGGCACATTACCGTTATCGCGCCGTAATCCTTTGAGGACGGCTCAGCCGCCATACGCGCCGCTACCTCCTTTTGCACCATGACCACAATATTTTTTATCGGCAGTCTTTCCTCCAGCAGCTTCGATATTATCGGAGTGGTGATGTAATACGGCAAATTTGCCGCTATGCTTACCCTTTCGCCGTTAAATTCATCGTCTATCAGCTTTTTTAAATCAAGCTTCAGAACGTCCGCGTTTATGATTTTTACATTATCGAAGTCGGATAAGGTGTAGGCGAGTACGTCAATAAGCCGCTCGTCCAGCTCTATCGTTACAACCTTTTTGCTTCCCGCCGCAAGCTGCGCCGTCAGGACGCCAAAGCCAGGGCCTATCTCGATAACGCCGTTCTCAATATCCGCCGCGTCCGATATGTCCTCCAAAACCTCTCTCGATGTGAGAAAATTCTGTCCCAAACCCTTTTTGAATGTGAATCCGAATTTCTCCTGTACGGCGCGTATTGTTTTTGGTGAAGTTAAGTCCATTTCAAATGCTCCTTTAATTCTTTATGCCGAACATATTATACACCAAATCAGGACTTGTTTTCAATAGTTTCACCGAAATCCAGCAAACGGCTTTCGCTGACTTCCAACGCATCCGCCAATTTGCATATTGTTTCAAAGCTCGGAGCTGTAAAAATGTTGGGGTTTTCTAATTTTTCCAAAAAAGACTCGCTTATATTCGCTCTTTCGGCAAGCTCCGCCTGCGTGAGCAAGCGGTATTTTCTGTTGTACGCCACATTCAGACCGAATTTTATCAGCTTTTCTCTGTATTTCATAAAATCACCCTCGTAATTTCTCTATAATAAAATTTTAATATAATTCAAGAAATTAATGTACACATTTTAATTGCTTAAATCCGCATTGTGAGTGATGATTTCCTTTCTGTGAGTGTGATTAAATACAAAACAGATGCTCCGCGAGGGTTTTAAGCCCGATAAGTATAAGAATAATACCGCCGGCGGTTTCCGCGCCGGAGCCGAGGAAGCCGCCGAAGCGTCTGCCTAAGAAAATACCGCAGAACGAAAAAAGAAAGGCTGTTATACCGATTACCGCCGACGACATAAGTATCGGCGAATCAACGGCGGCAAGCGTCACTCCCGCCGCGAGCGCGTCTATGCTTGTGGCGACCGCCATAAGCAAAAGAGTGGATGTTTTAAGCGGCGAGGACGGTATTTCGCGTACAGAACGCGATTCCTTTATCATTCTTATTCCCAAAAACGCGAGCAGAGCAAACGCTATCCAGTGGTCCGCGCTTTCTATGTAACCGGCGGCAAATCCCGAAATGAAATTGCCGATGCACGGCATTATAAACTGAAACGCGCCGAAGAAAAAGCCTGTCTTCAGCGCGTCGGTAACGCGTATATCGTTTACCAGCATTCCGTCGGTCACGGCGACGGAAAAAGCGTCCATAGCAAGCGCCGCGGCAAGAAAAAAAAGCGAAAATATATCCATAAAACCCTCCGTTCCGCCGCCCCGCGGCGGCATAAATTCCGACGAAATAAGCAAGCAGATTATTTTTGCGTTAAACCTACGCTTTGATTTTATGCGCCCTCGCCCAAGGTAATGAATACAATCACAAAATATTTTCCCAGCGCATTTCATAATTTTTCGGCAAATGCTCAAACAAAAAATTCAGCACCCTGCACCGAGAAAGCGCGTCCGTGCGCTGTCCGCCGTCGATATATTCAGTCATTTCAGATATGTTCATCTCTATTTTGTCTATTTCCTCATGATTGCCGGTCATGGCGAGAACAGTGCGTTCCCTGTCGAGATACTCTCCGAGCAATCTTGCCATTTCCGCCGCGGCGGCATAATCCCCGCTTTCAAGATGCTCCGTAATCTGCCCGCTGATTTCTCCCAGCTCATCGGATACATTCTCTATGTGCTTTGTGTACGCCGCGCTTCCCGCCGCGATTACCGCCGCGATACATATCGATATTATCACGCCCTTCATCCCTTATGCTCCTTTTTATCACGCTCGCCCTTTAGCTGTATAAAAAGCTCATCCTCCGCGTCCAAGGATGCTATAAACACGTCCTTAACGCTCTTTATTCCGCGCTTTTTTAATTCACCGTCAAGCCACGCCATGTCCTTTTGGGCGCGACTAAGCTCGTGATGATTAAGGGTTCCGTCGGATATTATCGTACAGGGAAGTCCGTCATGACGGACATTCTCCGGCTTCATATCCTCCACGGTGACGGTGCGCGCCTTATCCTTTGGTATCACGCTTAATTTGCCGCTCGTTTCCACCACGGCAACCTCCACGTCGGAAATATCGTGACAATTATTCAGACGCAGCTCTTCAAGCAAATCATTTATATTAAACCGCAGCCGCGCAAGCTCTCTCTCGTTTATATGTCCGTCGTATATAACTATGCTCGGCTCACCGCTCAGAAGCTTACGCATTTTCTTGCTTTTAAGGCTCATATACGACATCATAACCTCAGCCACAATCAGCGTCATAACCGGTATTATGCCCGAAAGCAGCGGTATGTCTATCGCCTGCATGGGCACCGACGCGAGATCGGAAATCATTATCGCAACCACAAGCTCCGACGGCTGCAGCTCTCCGAGCTGTCTTTTACCCATTATGCGCATCGCGATAATCACAATACCGTACAGAATAAGAGTTCTGACCACCAATACGAGCATACCGGCACCTCCGAAATCAAGGCGGCAAATCCGACACGGATTTGTCCGCGGTTTGTAAGTAGTATCCCTCGGACAGCGAATTTTATGTATTGCTTTACTTTTACACGCTAAAGTGATATAATGTAGAGAATATAAAGTCATTATTAGGGAGGATTAACGTGAAGGAGATTAACGACAAAAGTACGGACGCGCTTTTTAAAGCCGTGCTTCAGCTCAAAAACACGGACGAATGCCGCAGATTTTTCAGTGACCTATGCACCATTTCGGAGCTGAAGTCAATGAGTCAGCGAATGGAGGTGGCTCTTATGCTCAAGCATAAAAACGTATACACCGACATAGCCGCCGAAACAGGCGCCTCAACCGCGACCATAAGCCGCGTCAACAGATGTATAAATTACGGCTGTGACGGCTACAATTTAGTAATCGAAAGATTGGAGAAAAACGATGAATAGCTATTCCGATTTTGCCTATATATACGACTCTCTTATGCACCGCGATATTGACTACGAAAAATGGGCGGACTATATCGAGAATATTTTCACCATGTACGGTGTGAATCCGCCGCTTGTGTGCGACCTCGCCTGCGGCACGGGAAATATCACAATACCGCTTGCCCGCCGCGGCTATGATATGACGGGCGTGGATATTTCGGAGGATATGCTGAACATAGCGCGCTCCAAATCCGAGGGATTGGATATACTTTTTCTCAACCAAAGCATGAACGACCTTGATTTATACGGAACAATGGGCGCGTTTTTATGTATGATTGACGGGCTTAATTACATATTGCCGCCTAAATCTCTGCTTAAGCTTTTCACGCGGATAAAAACCTGCTTTATCGACGACGGCGGTCTTTTTATCTTTGATATAAGCACCGAATACAAGCTGAAAAACATAATCGGCTCAAACACCTTTGTCCACTGCGGCAAAAATATTTTCTACACCTGGCAGAACAGGTATATCGAAAAAAGAAAGCTGTCGGATATGTTCCTGACCTTCTTTGTGAAGCGCGGCAAAAATTACGCGCGCTTTGAGGAGCGGCATTTGCAAAGGGCACATTCCGTATACGAGCTTACATACCTTTTGAAAAGGGCGGGATTTACAACTGTTGACACGTTCGGCGAGCTGTCGTTTTCGCCGCCCGGGGAAAACAGCGAGAGAATTGTTTTCGTGTGCCGTTAAAACCAAAAAATTATACTATTTGTTATGTTATAATTGATAGGTAACAATAAAAAAAGAAAATAGTTCCAAAAA
>JAJQAT010000152.1 GCA_021203665.1 Bacillota bacterium | reverse complement strand
TATTCATATTCAGCAAATATTTCAATATACCTAAAAACAACTACTTGTGCACGGTGTCGTTGCCGAACAGCTTAATCGCGTACGGTATGGGCAGCTTTGAAACCCACTCGCATATCCAAGCCCAAAGCCATTGTATGCCCGACCACAGCGCCGCCGCACCGATATATATATACTGACCTATTGTCTGTAAAGCTTCACTTATATTCATTAATTCCTCCAAAACCGCGCGCGTCGTGTCAAATTTTACCGGCGGCTTTAAATATCAGCTCTCTTATGCCGCCGCGGTCGTTTTTCGCCGCCATTTCGTACAGCATACCGACCGAAGCGATAAGATTATCCGCGCCGCTGCCTTTCACGCGCAGAATTTTATCATAGCGGGTTTTCTCGCATTTTTCAAAGTCATAGAACAGCTTTTCATGCAGCTTGTCCCCTTTTCTCAGTCCGGTAAATTCTATTTTTACCTCCTCATAAGGGACTTTGCCCGCGCCGCGTATAATTTTTTCGGCAACATCGAGAATTTTCACGTCCGCGCCCATATCAAGCACAAAAATCTCGCCGCCCTCCGCCATGGTTAGCGCCCCAAGCGCAAGCTCCGCCGCCTCCGCCGCGGTCATAAAATACCGTGTAACGTCCTTATCGGTCACGGTTATAACGCCCGATTCAAGCTGCTTTTTAAAAAGCGGTATAACCGAGCCGTTGGAATTAAGCACGTTGCCAAACCTGACCGCCGTAAATTTTGTATGCGGAGAATACAGGGATTTTTCATAAACAAGCATTTCGCAAATTCGCTTGCTCGCGCCCATTACGCTTATCGGCTCCACCGCCTTATCGGTGGATATAAGCAGAAAATTATCCGCGCGGTATTTTTCCGCGAGCGATGCTGTTATTTCCGTGCCCTTTATATTATTTTTGACAGCCTCCTCGGGATTGCTCTCCATAAAAGGCACATGCTTATGCGCCGCCGCGTGAATTATTATATCGGGCAGATATTCCGACATAATATAGTTCATTTTATCGTAATCGCGCACCGAGACAATCTCCACCGCCGCCGCGGAGCCTATTTCGTTTTTTACATCATACGCGCCGTTTTCGTATATATCCGCGATTACGATTTTTTCGGCTCCGAGCCTTGAAAGCTGCCTTGCAATCTCGCTGCCTATACTTCCGCCGCCGCCCGTAACCATACAAACCTTACCGCGAAAAAACGCGTTGTCGATAGTCATATTTCTTCCCTTTCCGCGCCTGTTTACAGTATATGATAATGAGGAATAATATCCTCGTAATGTCCGTCCTTCATCAAAAATCCGCCCGGGATAACGCCGAGTCGGATAAAGCCGAGCTTTTCATACAATTTCAGCGCGGCGTGATTTGTGCTGACAACCGCGTTAAACTGAAGTATGCCAAAGCCAAGCCTTTTAGCCTGCTCCATACAGTGCGTAACAAGAGCCTCGCCGATATGCCGTCCGCGCAAATCGCTTCTGACCGCGTAGCTCGCGTTGCATATATGTCCGCATCTGCCGACATTGTTCGGGTGCAAAATATACAGCCCGACCGTTTCGCCGCTTTCCTCGTCATAGGCTATTCCCGTAAAGGACTGCGAGGAAAAAAACTCATCGCCGGACTTCTCGTCAAGCGGCTCCGTCTGCGGGAACGCAACGCCGTCAAAAACGACCTTGTTCCATATGCCGTTCGCGTCCGTTACGTCCTCTTTTGTGTATTGTCTTACCTTTATATTCATCTTAATCACCCCGTCACGAATTTTTCCATTCAAGAATTTTTTCAAGCCGCTCCTTGACCGCCTTTTCCCTGCCCTGCGTCGTCGGACGGTAATATCTGCGGTCTGACAGCGAATCGGGCAGACACTTCATTTTCGTAAGCTTTTCCTCGGTATCGTGAGCGTATATATATCCCTTGCCGTAGTCGAGATCCTTCATAAGCCTTGTGGGCGCGTTGCGTATTTGCAGCGGCACCGGCTCGGCGGGCATTTCGCTTATATCCTTATTGCACTCCAGGCACGCCTTATATACCGCGTTTGACTTCGGCGCCATCGACATATACACTGCGGCGTGCGCCAAATGCACGTCACATTCCGGCATACCCAAAAAGTGACACGCCTGATAAGCCGAAACCGCGACTTGCAGCGCGCCGCTGTCCGCCATGCCTATATCCTCGCTGGCAAAGCGCACAAGCCGCCTCGCGATATAGAGAGGGTCCTCGCCGCCGTGAAGCATACGCTTGAGCCAATATACCGCCGCGTCAGGGTCGCTGTTTCGCATAGACTTATGCAGCGCCGAAATCAGATTATAATGCTCCTCACCGTTTTTATCGTAAAGCAAGGAACGCCTGTTCATACACTGCTCAAGCGTTTCATCGTCCATGCTCACGCTGCCGTCGGGATTGACCCTGCCGTTTAAAACCGCCATTTCAAGCGTGTTGAGCGCGGTGCGCGCGTCGCCGTTGGAAAACCGCGCTATCGCGGTAAGCTGCTCGCCGCTTATATCCAAATTCATATCGCCGAAGCCCTTCGGACTTTTCACCGCGCGCGAAAGCATTTCCTTGATGTCGTCCTCCTCAAGCGCCTTTAATATAAATACCTTACAGCGCGAAAGCAAAGCCGAATTAAGCTCGAATGACGGATTTTCCGTGGTGGCTCCGACAAGGATTATGCTGCCCTTTTCCACATACGGAAGAAAAGCGTCCTGCTGCGCCTTGTTAAATCTGTGAATTTCGTCCGTGAAGAGCATGGTGCGTATGCCCATTCTGCGCGCCTGCTCGGCACTGTTCATAATCTCCTTGATTTCCTTTACGCCGCTCGTGACGGCGCTCAGTTCCACAAAGTCCGCCTTTGTCTGCTTCGCGATTATCCGCGCGAGCGTCGTTTTTCCGACTCCCGGCGGGCCCCAAAATATCATGGAGGATATATTGTCGCTCTCTATAAGATTGCGCAGTATTTTACCCTCGCCCACAAGGTGCTTTTGTCCGACATACTCGTCAAGCGTTTCGGGACGCAGACGGCTTGCCAAGGGCGCGTTTTTTTCACGGTCGTCAAACATACTTATCTGTTCCATCTAAATCATCTCCCGCAAAACAAGGCTGCCCCCAAAGACAGCCCTGCCGGATTTAATCCTCCTTAAACGGGAATATGTCTCCCAAAAATTCCTTCGCCTTTGACTTAACGCCGTCGTTTTTCAGATTAATCTTCTTTGTTTCATCCAAATCCTCGCCGTCATCCTCGTCAAAGGTGTTCGCTTCCCGCTTAGGCTGATAATTCTTTCTTCTTATTTTTTTAACCTCGTCCAAATCCTCGTCAAGCTCTTCCTTAACCGTTGATTTGGGTCTTGTCCGCTCCGTTCTCGGGCGCGACTGAGCCTCCTCCCACTTTCTGAAGCGTTCCTCCTCCTCGGGACTTACCTCTCTGTAGGCGCTCGGCTTACCCGCCGGCTTTATGCCGTCCGCGTCGGACGCGAGGCTTTCGTTAAGGTTGTTTATATCAACCTCCTGCTCGGCAAATCCGCCGACGCTCATTACAAACTTTTCTTCAACGTCCTTTCTCAAGGCTCTGATTTCGCCCGACACATGATTATCCTTCTTTGCAAGACGGTAAAATCTGTTTCCTATCCAAAAGCTGAATATTCCGTTTATAAGAATTGTTAATATGAACCAGAACGCCGCCCAGCCCTTTGTAAGATACCTCCTGCTTGTAACCTCCGATTGCGATGAGGTGCCGTAATCCGCCGCCGCGGGCTCGGACTGCTCTTCGACCTCCGCCGCGATTTCATCGGTTTGCTCCTGCGCCTCCGTTTCAATCAGCTGCTCCTCCTCCACATTCGCGGCAGGCTCCGGAGTCGCGGCAAATACAAGCGCCGACGTTGAAAATACCATCATTCCCGCGGCGATTAACGCCAAAATCTTTTTCTTTAAATTCATCTCATTCTCTCCTATTCAACTACATCCTGAAAAACTTTACGCATTTTTTTCTTTGCCGGCACCTTGGACATCCTCGCTTTGCTCGCGCTGTACACTCTCGTGTAGACAAGCATTTTATCCTCGTCCCGCCTGCATCTGTCATAGCCTATCAAAAACCAATTCCAAAAGCTCGGAGGCATGGTTTCCGTATTAATCATAACCTCATGATAATGTCCCGGCGACTCGATTATTTCAAGCGCGAGCTTCGGTATCATAAAATTATAGCACGAGGTCTGAGTTCTTCTCATCTCAAGCAGCAATTCCCTTACCGCTTTGGCGTTTTTCTCCGCCTCGATTTGATTTCCGTATGTGCCCTGCCAGCGGTACACCGCGTAGAGCAGTCTTGAAATTAGCAGCGGCGAGCTGTTATTGCGTATATCATCGGTAACCTCGCCCTTAACGCTTGTATATTTGCCGCGCTGATACGGTATATATCCGACCCGCGCAAGCATACGGCGGATTTTTTGTATATCCCTTTCCTGCTCGCCCTTTGTCTTTGTGTGCTTGGTCATTGACACGCCGTATTTCTGCCAATCCTCATCCTTATTGTTGTAAATATATTTCACGCAGCTTTTTTTCAGGAACACGTCCCTCGTGGACACGTCAAAATACGCCACAAGCTCCGCCAAATCTCCGCTTTCCCAACCCTCAACGGGCGTAAAGGCGTTCATTCCGCTGCCCGTTATAACAATCTGCGACGCTATAAGCACAAGCAGCTTTAGGCTTTCCTTATTGTCAAACAGCTCCTTCCACGTATCCGCCTCGGACGCGTGCTTGAGCCGTCCCAGGAAAACAAGCAGCATTGTTTTGTTTTTCTCGCTGAGAGCGTCAAGATTCGCGCGGACGGTGTCCATATATCCCGTCAAATCGGCGCGTATGGCATCCGCCTGCTCCCTTGCCGTTTCGCTGTTTGTAAACGGATTTCCTATATCGATGTTTTCTCCGGCGCAGAGCTTTTCAAAGCACTGACCCATATATATCTCGGTGACCTTTTTCTCCTCGCCCTTGAACAAATCGAGATTGTCAAACATAATCTTTGACAGCTCAAATTTTACTCCCCGCATATTCATATCGTTTATCGCGGGATAAATTTCCATAACGCGGGTTTTAAACGCGTCGTCTCCGGCGGATTTTTTCAGACGGATAAGCTTGCCAGCGATACCGGTTTTTGAGGTATTTTCCCAGGTAGCCTCCCAATCCAAAAGCTGCGAGACGGATTTGAATTTGTATTTTGCGTAAATCTCTCTAAGCTCCTTAACCTCAAATTTAAACAGTAAGGATTTTGCGCCGTACTCGAATTTTGTATTCTCAATATCGATATAAATACAATTTTTATGCGTTTCGACCGCCTGCGCGGTTATATTGTTTTTGCCCTTTACCGTGCCGTGAAAAACAATCTGCTTTTGCTTATCCGACGGAAGATACACATTATAGGTCGATATACCCGTATTTTCCGCCGCGTCGCGCGGCAGCAGCCACTTAATCGACAGCAGATACATCTGCGTAAGCGAGCTGTCGTTGGTCGCTATACACAGATTTTTTATATCATCGGACGTCATCATACGCGCCGCTTTGTCCAAAATGTATGTCAGCTCGGTCTTGTGCGACTCGATAAATTCAATAACCTTATCCTCAAGACCCTCCGCGGGCTCAATGCCGTCGAGCGGCTTTAAGTAATGAACAATCTGACCGTTCAAATCCTTTTCGCTCAGGTGAGTGCGGTAGAGCGGATGCCCCATATACCTTTCCGGCATAAAATCATCGTCAACCTCGTCGAACACAAACGCGTGAGCGAACACATTGCCCGGCTGACCCTCAAAGTCATATCCGGCGTAGGAAATCTGCATCGCCGTATATCTTCCGTCCGACAGCCTAAAGGTTCTGAAAATTTTCGGGAAAAGCTCCGGCACGGACGGATCGCACGGTTTCGCGCTGTATTCCGTTTCGTTGTTTTTGGCAAGTCTGTAGGTCGCGAATCTGATTATCTCGTCAATGTTTTGCTTTGTAAGTCCCTGTGTGCAGGAAAATACGCGCAGTCCCGACTGATTTATAAGTCCTATATCCGGATCGGACAAACTATGCTGTACAGAGGTATATATTAACTGGTATACCTTCATTTCTATAACCATTCCTTTCTATGCCGGCGGCATAAATTTTAATCAAGCTCCTTAAGTCCCGTATAAAGCTCGTAATATCTGCCCTTTTGCTCGAGCAGCTCCTCATGGCTGCCGCGCTCTATTATCTCGCCGTTTTCAAGCACCATTATAGCGTCGGCATTACGTATGGTGGACAGTCTGTGCGCTATTACAAATGTGGTTCTGTTCTCCATAAGAGCGTCCATAGCCTCGTTTATATCTCTTTCCGTTCTTGTATCGACGGAGCTTGTCGCCTCGTCAAGCACAAGTATCGGAGCCTTTGACAGCGCGGCGCGCGCGATATTTATAAGCTGACGCTGACCCTGGGAAAGGTTTGAGCCGTCGCCCGTGAGCATCGTATCGTAGCCCTCCGGCATATTTTTGATAAAGATATGCGCACAGGAGGTTCTCGCCGCCTGGCGTACCTCCGCGTCGGTCGCGTCGAGGCGTCCGTAGCGGATATTTTCCATAATGGTACCCGTAAAGAAGTGCGTGTCCTGCAAAACCATCGCAATATTCTCGCGCAGACTTTCAAGGCTTATATCCTTTATATCCACTCCGTCAATAGTTATTTTGCCCTCGTGTATATTGTAAAATCTCGTGATAAGGTTTGTGATTGTCGTTTTGCCCGCTCCGGTGGAGCCGACAAGCGCGATTTTCTGACCCGGGTGCGCGTATATCGAAACATTCTTCAAGATTGTCTTATCGGGATTGTAGCCGAATGTAACATTGTCCACAACAACATCGCCGCGCACATTTTTAAGCTCGATTTTTTTGCCCTCGTCCTTTTCTCTTTCCTCGTCCATAACGGTGAACACGCGTTCCGCGCCCGCAAGCGCGGACATGATATTTGTAAGCTGCTGCGAAAGCTCGTTTATGGGACGCGAAAACTGTCTTGAAAAGTTTACGAATACCGTAAGTCCGCCTATATCAAGGCTCGCGAACGGCACCCCGCCGCCCCAGCGCGATATAAACGCGATTATCGAGCCGACGCAGGCTGTGAGCGTGTAATTAACCTGTCCCATAGCGTTCATGCACGGACCCATAATTCCGCCGAGGAACTGCGCCTTGACCTGAACGTTTCTCAATTCATTGTTAAGACCCGAAAATTCCTCTATTGTCTTGTCCTCGTGATTGAACACCTTTACGACCTTTTGACCGGTTACGATTTCCTCAATGTAACCGTTCACATCGCCGAGCGCCGATTGCTGCGCGCTGAAATACTTCCGCGAACGTCCGGCGATTGTCGCGCCCACCTTCGCGATTATAGGTGAAAATATAATCGTCACAAGCGCGAGAACCCAGTTGGTGTACAGCATAAGCACAAGCGTTCCCACAAGCGTTATTGTTCCCGAGAAAATCTGCACAAGCGTGGAGTTGAGCATTTCGCCGATTATATCGACGTCGTTCGTGAAACGGCTCATTATATCGCCGGTGGCGTTGGTGTCAAAATATCTTACCGGCAGCTTCTGGAGCTTTTCAAACAAGTCGGCTCTTATCTTGTTCAGCGTTCCCTGCGACACGCTTATCATAATGCGCGACTGCGTATACGTCGCCGCGACGCCGACAAAATACACGACCGCCATTAGGGCAAGCCCCGCCAGCAGCGATGCGATTTTTTCCTCGGCTGTGTTTGACGTGTCCGTAAGACCGTTTATGATAGGTCTTAAAAGATACGAGCCGCCCAGCGTCGCTCCCGAGCTTATAATAACGCAGCAAACAGCCGCCGCGATTTTATGCCGCTCATTCCTCAAATAGGAAAAAAGTCTTTTTACCGTTGCTTTTGTATTCTTCGGCTTTTGCTTTTTTGAATATCGTTTTTCATCTCTGTTTCCCGGAGGCATATCACGACACCTCCTTTTCTTTATCCATTTGCGAATAGTAAATATCGCGGTATTCCGCACAGCTTTGCATAAGAGCCTTGTGATTTCCGATGCCGGCAACGACGCCGTTCTCCAAAACTATTATCTTATCCGCCTCTATTACGGACGAAATTCTCTGCGCGATTATTATTTTTGTCGAGTCCTTTAGGCTCGTTGAAAACGCCTGTCTTATTCTCGCCTCGGTGGCGGTGTCAACAGCGCTGGTGGAGTCGTCGAGAATGAGAATTTTCGGCTTTTTAAGCAGCGCACGGGCAATACAAAGTCTTTGCTTTTGTCCTCCCGACACGTTTACGCCGCCCTGTCCCAGCTCCATTCCGTAGCCGTCGGTAAACGCCGTTACAAATCCGTCCGCCTGAGCCGCCTCGGCAGCCGCGCGGATTTCCTCCGTTGACGCGTTCTCGTCGCCCCATTTCAGATTTTCCTCTATTGAGCCGCTGAAAAGCACGTTTTTCTGCAAAACCATGCCAACGCCGTCGCGAAGATGTCTTAGGCTGTAATCCTTTACGTTCACTCCGTCAACAAGCACCTCTCCCCTGTTCACGTCATACAGACGCGGGATAAGCTGCACAAGCGAGGATTTACCGGAGCCGGTCGTGCCGATTATGCCGACAACCTCGCCCGGATTCGCCGTGAAGGATATATTGTTCAAAATATAATCCTTACGCTTTTCGTAATACTTAAAGCATACATTTTTAAATTCAACTCTGCCCTCGGTAACGATTTTATCCTTTGCCGCCGAGTTTTCATCGGTCAGGTCAACCTCTGTTTTAAGCACCTCGCTTACTCTCGCCGAGGACGCGAGCGCTCTCGAAAGCTGCAAAAACAGCATCGAAACCATCATAAGCGACATAAGTATCTGCGTGATATATGTAGTGAACGCCGTAAGGTCGCCCACACCCATGCCGCCGCCTATAACAAGATTGCCGCCCATCCATACTACCACGAGAGTGGTTATATTCATCGCGAGCGTCACAACCGGCATGGTGGCGATAACTATATTCATAGCCTTCAATGTGGAATTCATCAAATCGTCATTAGCCGTCGAAAACTTTTCCGTTTCAAAATCCTGTCTTACAAACGACTTTATAACCCTCACGTTTGTTATATTCTCCTGCACGCCGGAATTAAGATTATCCAGCTTTTTCTGCATCACGCCGAAGCGCGGGAACGCCGTTTTCAGCAAAAGCGCTATTGTAATGCCAAGCACGGGAATTACCACTATCAATATTCCCGCGAGGCTCGCGTTAATCGAGCATGCCATAATAATTCCGCCGATAAGCATACCCGGGGAGCGCATAGCCATTATGAGCAGCTGACGCACCATGTTTTGAATTTGCGTGATGTCGTTTGTGAGCCTTGTGACAAGCGAGCCTGTTGAAAAGCCGTCGATATTCTTAAACGAAAACCTCTGCACCTTTTCAAAAACGCCCTGTCTTAAATCCGCGCTGAAATTTACCGCGGCTTTAATCGAAAAATAGTGTCCGCCTATGCCGCCTATTATCATCAGAGCTATAAAGCCAATCATCATAAGCGCGCGCGAAATTATATATTCCGTGCCGAGGCCGGCGGCGTCGGCGCCGATACCGCTGTCTATCATTGTCGCCATAATTTTCGGCAGCACAATTTCACCCGCGACCTCGGTAAGCATAAGCACCGGACCGAGTATGAAAAACAGCGTGTACGGCTTTATATATTTCCAATAAATCTTCAATTTAATCTTCCTTACTTATTTGATTTTTTGTCAAGCGCCGCTTTGATAAACGATGCGAACAGCGGGTGCGAGCGGTTCGGTCTTGACTTGAACTCGGGGTGGAACTGAACTCCTATGAACCACGGATGGTCGGGGATTTCAACCATTTCAACAAGCTTTTCGTTCGGCGACTGTCCCGAAACAACCATGCCCTTTTCCGTGATTTCCTTTCTGTAGAAATTATTAAATTCATATCTGTGGCGGTGTCTTTCATAAATCAAATCACTGCCGTAAACCTTTTGCGCGAGCGTTCCGGGAGTTATCTTGCACGGGTACAAGCCGAGACGCATCGTGCCGCCCAAATCCTCCACATCGCGCTGCTCGGGCATAAGGTCGATAACCGGATGAGTTGTTTCCGGATTAAGCTCCGATGAATGAGCGTCCTTATATCCCAGCACATTTCTCGCGTACTCGATAACCGCAATCTGCATACCCAGACAAATTCCCAAATACGGGATTTTATTTTCTCTCGCGTACTGAGCGGCGATAATTTTACCCTCGATGCCTCTGTCGCCGAAGCCGCCCGGAACAAGTATGCCGTCCGAGCCTTTGAGTATCTTATCGACATTCTTCGGAGTGACCTCCTCGCTGTCCACCCAGTTTATATTGACGTTGGAATAATTCTGTATTCCGCCGTGCTTAAGTGATTCCACAATGCTTATATACGCGTCGTGAAGCGACACATATTTGCCGACAAGCGAGATTGTAACCTCGTCCTTGCCGCCGTTCATAAGGTCCTTTACAACGTCAACCATCTTAACCCACTCATCAAGGTCGGGCGTTCTGTCCTCAAGACCGAGACGCTTGCATACAACCCTTGCAAGTCCCTCCTCCTCAAGCGCGAGAGGAACCTCGTAAAGCGTGTCAAGGTCAAGATTTTCTATAACGCAGTCGGGCGACACGTTGCAGAAAAGCGCAATCTTATCGGCAAGTCCGTCCTCAAGCGGCTTTTCCGTTCTTAAAACAAGCACGTCCGGCTGAATACCGAGACTCAAAAGCTCCTTGACGCTGTGCTGAGTCGGCTTTGTTTTCTGCTCGCCGGAGGTTGACAGATACGGTACAAGGGTAAGATGTGTATACATACAATTTTCCTTGCCCACCTCCGTGATAACCTGTCTTATCGCCTCAAGGAACGGCGTTGACTCAATATCGCCGACGGTGCCGCCTATTTCGGTTATGACAATATCCGTGCTCTGAGTTTTCGCGACGCGGTAAACCCTCGATTTTATCTCGTTTGTGATATGCGGGATAACCTGAACGGTTCTTCCCTCATAATCGCCGCGGCGTTCCTTTGAAATGACGTTCCAATAAATTTTACCGGTTGTCACGTTTGAGTTGACGCTCAAATTCTCATCTATAAATCTCTCGTAATGTCCCAAATCAAGGTCGGTTTCCGCGCCGTCGTCGGTTACGAAAACCTCGCCGTGCTGATAAGGGCTCATCGTGCCGGGGTCCATATTGATATAAGGGTCGAATTTCTGCATCGTCACCTTATATCCTCTCGCTTTTAAAAGTCTGCCGAGCGACGCGGCGGTTATGCCCTTGCCAAGTCCCGAAACAACTCCGCCCGTTACGAATATATACTTTGTATCCATGTTTCCTCCTAATTATTTACTGTGTTTCTTTACAAATCTCTCTATTCTCTTTAGCGCCTCCTGGATATTCTCTATCGAATACGCGTAGGAGCAGCGTATAAATCCCTCGCCGCTTTCGCCGAAGGCGTTGCCGGGAACAACCGCGACCTTTTCCTCCCGCAGGAGGTTCTCGCAAAATTCCTCGCTTGTCATACCCGTGGATTTTATGCACGGGAACACATAAAACGCTCCGAGCGGCTCAAAGCAGCTCAATCCCATCGCTCTGAATCCGTCAACTATATAGCGGCGGCGGTAATTATACTCGCGGCGCATTTCCTCAACGTCGTCATCGCAGCTTTTAAGCGCCTCTATCGCCGCGAATTGCGCTGTTGTGGGCGCGGACATTATTCCGTACTGATGCACCTTTGTCATAAGCTGTATTATTTTCTCCGGACCGAGCGCGTAGCCCAATCGCCAGCCCGTCATCGCAAAGGTTTTGGAAAATCCGTTTACCACTATCGTGCGCTCCCGCATACCGTCGAACGCCGAAAACGGAATATGCCTTTCATCGCCGTAGCGCAGCTCGCCGTAAATCTCGTCCGACAGCACCATTATATCCGTGCCGCGCAGAACCTCCGCGATTGCCTCCATATCCGCCTTTGACATAACGCCGCCGGTGGGATTATTCGGATACGGCAGGATAAGCAGCTTTGTTTTATCCGTTATCTTTGCCTTGAGCTGCTCCGGAAGAAGTCTGAACTCGTCCTCCTCCTTGGTTTCAATCGGCACCGGCACACCGCCCGCCATTACCGTGCAGGGCTTATAGCATACAAAGCACGGCTCGGGAATTAAAACCTCGTCGCCGGCACTGATGATTGACCGAATTAAAAGGTCAATAGCCTCGCTGCCGCCGACCGTTACCAATACCTCCGATTTCGGATTGTATGTAACGCCGTATTTTCTTTCATTGTAATTGCATATTTCCTCGCGCAGCTCCATAAGTCCGGCATTGGCGGTATAATGGGTCTGACCCTTTTCCAGCGAGTATATGCCCTCCTCTCGGATTGCCCATGGCGTTGTGAAATCCGGCTCGCCGACGCCCAGCGAAATGGCGTCCTCCATCTCCGCGACTATATCAAAAAACTTCCTTATGCCCGACGGCGGCAGCGCCGCCACAACGGGCGAAACAATTTTATCGTAATCCATCATAATGTGATAACCTGCCTTGTATCCTTTTCATCATCCTCGAATACAATTCCTTCCTCCTTGTATTTTTTAAGCACAAAATGAGTCGCGGTGGAAATTACGGAATCCATCGGCGCAAGCTTTTGCGCGACGAAAAGCGCGACCTCCTTCATGCTTTTACCCTCTATCGTGACGGCAAGGTCATACGCGCCGGACATGAGATAGAGCGATTTTACCTGCGGATATTTATAAATTCTTTCCGCAACCTTGTCAAAGCCCTCGCCTCTTTGCGGCGTTATGCGCAGCTCAATCAGAGCCGTGACAACCTCCCTGTCGGTTTTATCCCAGTTTACAACGGTGTTGTATCCGACAATTATATTTTCCTTTTCCATTTTCTTTATCTTATCGGCGACTTCCTGTTCCTCCATGCCGAGCATCTGCGCTATTTTGGCTCGCGATACGCCGCCCTTTTCCTTATCCAAAATATTAAGAATTTCCTCCATTTTTAAGTCACCCTCCCAAGCTTTTTTGTATTTAATTTGACCTCGTATGTAAATTCACACATAAATAGTCATTTTATCTTATAATTATAT
>JAJQAT010000197.1 GCA_021203665.1 Bacillota bacterium | reverse complement strand
CGGCTATACATCCTTGTATAGCTGTGTCATTTTTTATTTTAGAAAGGAAGATGCTTTATGAAAAGAGAAGATGCTGTAAGGATTTACGAGGAAAACGGCTTTGACGAGCTGATAGCGCGGTTTCGTGACGAGTTTAAGGCTCTGCCGCATGACTATCCGGATTGCCTTGACGCTGTGCTTAGCAATGAAAACATCCGAGAGCACATTATCGCGCAGATAATGCTGCGCGAAAGGTTGATTGAGTTCAACGGCAAGCACCCCGAGCGTCTGCCGTACTATGTCGGCAAGGATTGCAGGAGCTTTATCACTCTCGCTCCCGCCGGATACGATTCCGCCGTTTGCGCCTCGCTAAAGCGCGACGTCAAGTGCTTTGAGATCAAGGGAAGAACCCTGTTCGCCAAGGGACGCTGCTCGTTTGACGAAGCATACGATATTATTATGAATAACCGCTTCGAGCTTGCTCCGATAATTCGGCAAGCAGTGTACAGGGTCATTGAGGATGTGCCGGACAGTCCGGAAAAGTCCGCGGTAATACCGGACGGCGCGGGAGATTGCGCGTGCTATGCGATTATGTTCTCGCCCGCCGACCTCTCGCCCAAGGAGGCGATTGAGCAATATCTCTACGATGAGATAGTAAACGAGATACGCTTCATAGAGCCGTAAGCACAAAAGCACCCCGCCTATTAAGGCGGGGTTAATATTTACCTTTATAAAACCGCTATGAAAGCATTAAAATTACCTCAAGCACGATAATTATCGCGCTTAAAACGCTTAGGACGGTAACGCCCATAACACATTTTTTCTTTAATCTCTTAAAGCCGGTTTCCAAATCGGAAAGGGCGTTTTTTGTGTTAAGCTGCGCGTTTTTCAGGTCAAAAATGCTGTCGGAAAGCTTTGAAACGGAGCCGAGCGTCTGTTTTATCTCGGATATATCCGTTCTTACCTCCTCGACCGCGCGCTTAATATCCTCGCCGCGCTGCGCGTCGGTGCGGGCATTGTCACGCAGCTGAGCTTCCGCAGCGTTGATTTTTTCGGATAAGCCGTCCATTTTTTTCGACAGCTCCGAAACATCGGTCTGTACCAGCTCGATTTTCTTGTTTACATCGTCAAGGCTTTCGGAAAGCTTTGACGCCGCTTCGGCTTCCGCCTTGATTTTTTCGATTGCTTGGGCGGAGCTGTCAGCCGTTTTCTTTATTGTCTCCTTGACCGTCTCGACCGCGCCGATTTTCGGCTCCTCGGCGGTTTCCTCCGTCTCGGGTTCTTCTTTCTTCGCCTCGGCGGCTTCCTCCCCTTCGGGCTCGGCATCGTCCTTTTTGGTTTTGAACAAA
This sequence comes from Bacillota bacterium, assembly GCA_021203665.1. GTDB lineage: Bacteria > Bacillota > Clostridia > UBA1381 > UBA1381 > Hominilimicola. The sequence continues at coordinate 12,186 of JAJQAT010000197.1, read as the reverse complement.
TCGATTTTTTCGGTGACGGTGTCCTTTATCTTCTTCGCGCCGCTCTCTATGCCGCCCGCCGTCTTTCTGAACCTATCTATCACGCTTTGGATATTTATGGTTTCGTTCAGATTGATTTTCTGCGTGTTCTCAACGGGCTCAACGCCGTCTATTTTTATATCGGCGTTCTTTAAAAACTCCTCGTATTCCTCGTCGGTTCCGCTGTAAAACGCGTCGGAGCCGTCATACGATTCTATATTTATATCCTTGCTCATACGCTCACCCTTTTTCGTGATTTTAATCCTCGTCCGTTTCCGGCTTCTTCGGCTTTACCTCGGCGGTCTGCTCATCTTCAGATTCCTCGTACAGCTTTTCGCCGCACTTTGAGCAGTACGCGCTGCCGGTGTTGTTTTGCGCGCCGCATTTTGTGCATTTAACCGTTTTCTTAAGCTCCGCAAGCTGGTCGTTAAGAGTGTCAATTTCCTCGTTCAGCGCGTCAATCTTCCCGCACATTTCGCGCATTTTGTCGCAGCACGTCTCATCATCGGACAGATACCTCTCGTATACAGCCTTGCCCATTTCCTTATATATGTCGTCAATCTTGCCGGAGGTTTCGCTTATCGCGTACTTCAGCTTTGTTTGGCTTACGACGTTGTTGGTTCTGTCTATAACCGTCTTGGTTATCTTTACAGCTCCGTCCTTTGCCTTATTTGCCTGCTCCTTTATTCTGTCAAATACTTCATCCATATAAATCGCTCCTCTCTTATTATTAATATATTCCGATTTTATATCTACCGCTTATATTATACCACATTTTATATCACTTTTCTATAACATTTTTATTATTTTTTCGTTTCGACAATATTATACACAAAAATGCGAAAGCCTAAGCCTCCGCATTTTTTGTGGTTTATGGATTTTATATGCCTTTGTATGCCTTTTTCATTATCTCCTCGATTTCGGTTACAAGCGGGAGCTTCGGATTTGCCGTTGTACACTGATCCTCGAATGCCTTGTTCGCTATATCGGGAATTTTATTCATATAGGTTTCCTCATCGATTCCGCATTCGGAGAACGAAAGCGGCTCGCCTACCTCCTTCATAAGAGCGACAACAGCGTCTATAAGGCTCTGCACGCCCTCCTGCGTTGTCTTTGCGGGAAGTCCGAGGAATGACGCGATTTCGGCGTACTTCTCATCCGCAACGAATTTCTTATATTTCGGGAACGACACAAATTTCGACGGCGTTTGCGCGTTATATTTTATAACGTGCGGCAGCAGCACCGCGTTGGCGCGTCCGTGCGGAACGTGATATTCTCCGCCTATTTTGTGCGCGATTGAGTGGTTAAGTCCCAAGAACGCGTTTGTGAACGCCATACCCGCGATACAGCTCGCGTTGTGCATCTTTTCTCTCGCCTCCGCGTCCTCCGCGCCGTTCTTATAGGCTCTGGGCAGGTACTTAAACACAAGCTGGATAGCCTTCATCGCAAGTCCGTCCGTGTAGTCGGATGCCATAACCGAAACATACGCCTCGATAGCGTGCGTGAGAACGTCAAGTCCGGTGTCCGCCGTAGCCGCCTTTGGCAGCGACATTACAAACTGCGGGTCGATTATAGCTACATTCGGTGTCAGCTCATAGTCCGCAAGCGGGTACTTCATGTTGTTCTTTTTATCCGATATTACGGCAAAGCTGGTTACCTCCGAGCCTGTGCCCGAGGTTGTCGGGATTGACACCATTCTTGCCTTATTGCCCATCTTGGGGAATTTGAACGCACGCTTTCTTATATCCAAAAATCTGAGTCTTAACGCGTTAAAGTCAACGTCCGGATGCTCGTAGAACAGCCACATACCCTTTGCCGCGTCCATCGCGCTTCCGCCGCCGAGCGCGATTATTACGTCCGGCTGAAATTCATTCATCATTTGCGCGCCGCTTTTTACCGTTTCTATGGACGGGTCGGGTTCAACGTCGGAGAAGATTTCGCAGTGAACGTAATCCGCTCTCTTTCTCAGGTAGTATAGAATTTTATCAACATAGCCGAGCGTTACCATTCCGGGGTCGGTTACGATGAACGCGCGCGATATATTCGGCATCTTTTCAAGATACTGTATTGAGTTATTTTCAAAGTAAATCCTGTCGGGAACCTTGAACCACTGCATATTTACCCTCCTCTTTGCCACTCTCTTTTGATTTATAAGGTTTATCGTGGTGACGTTTCCGCTGACGCTGTTGCCGCCGTAGCTGCCGCAGCCGAGCGTGAGCGACGGCATATTGGTATTGTAAATATCGCCTATCGCGCCGTGCGACGACGGTGAGTTTACGATAAGCCGGCTCGCCTTCATTGTTTGGGCGAATTTATTGATTACATCCTCGTCGTTCGCGTGGATAACGGCGGAGTGTCCCATGCCGTGGAACATAACCATTTCTTCCGCTCTGTCAATGCCCTCGTCCGCGGAATCGACAATAAAGTACGCGAGTACGGGACTCAGCTTTTCTCTTGAAAGCGGATATTCCGGACCTACTCCGTCAAGCTTTGCGAGAAGAATTTTTGTTCCCGCCGGAACCTTAACTCCCGCGTTTGCCGCAATCCATTCGGCGCTCTTGCCTACTATATCGGGGTTTACCGCGCCCTTTTCGCTGTTTATGCAGTAATCGCTTACCTGCTTGATTTCATTATCCTTTAAGAAATAGCAGCCGTATTTTTTCATCAGCTTTTCAAATTTCGACGAGATGGATTTATCCACGATTGCCGCCTGCTCGGACGCGCAAATCATACCGTTGTCAAAGGTTTTTGACAGAATAAGGTCGTTTACAGCCTGCTCAAGGTCCGCGCTCTTGTGGATATAGCACGGCACGTTGCCGGGACCTACGCCCAATGCCGGCTTACCGGTTGAATACGCCGCCTTAACCATTCCGCTGCCGCCCGTTGCGAGAACGGTCGCAACTCCGGGGTGGTTCATAAGCGCGTTTGTAGCTTCTATCGACGGGTATTCAATCCACTGAATACAATTTTCCGGTGCGCCCGCCGCGACAGCCGCGTCAAGCACAACCTTTGCCGCCGCCGCGCTGCACTTCTGCGCGCCCGGGTGGAAGCCGAATATAATCGGATTTCTTGCCTTAACGCTTATAAGCGCTTTGAAAAGCGTTGTAGATGTCGGGTTGGTTACTGGCGTAACGCCGCATACAACGCCGACCGGCTCCGCTATGATTTCATAATCCTCAAGGTCGTTTTCGGCGATAACGCCGACTGTTTTCTCGTTCTTTATCGAGTGATATATATACTCGGTGGCGAACATATTCTTTGTTATTTTATCCTCGTATACGCCTCTGCCGGTTTCCTCAACCGCCATTTTGGCAAGCTCCATATGCTTGTCAAGTCCGGCAAGCGTCATAGCCTTTACAATGGCGTCAATCTGCTCCTGGTCAAGCTCTAAAAACTCGTGCAGTGCCTTTTGCGCCTTTGCGACATAGCCGTCTATCATTTCATTTACATTTACTTCAGACATAATCAAGCCCTCCTGTATTGTCTAAAATTGTTGGTTTTTAAAGATTGATAAATTTTTATCAATCTTCGTCTACTATTATACGTGATTGTTAAACTTTTGTCAATAGTTTATTCTCTCCTTTTTTACTATTTGTAAATTCTTCATAAAAAATACATAGTATAAGCGTATATTTTTGTTTTTCTAAACATAAGAAGACTGTTGACATATAATATCAACAGTCCCACTTTCTACATATTATTCAGCCTGTTAATTTCGGCGGTTTCGCCTACAAGGACGATAATATCGGTTTCCTTGAATTTATAATCCGACTTGGGCGCGATATTCACGTCGTTGTCGTCAAGGCGGTTTTTGACGGCGATTATATTCACGCCGTATTTCCTGCGTATGGATAATTCCTCAATGCTTTTGCCCACCCACGCTTTGGGCGCGGTAATATCGGCGATTCCGTACTCGTCGGAAAGGTCGATTAAATCCATCACGCGCTTTGACACGAGGCTTACGGCGGTCTTTATTCCCGCCTCCTGCTCCGGTATTATGACGTTGTCGGCGCCTATTTTCTTCAGCGCCTTTTTATGCCTGTTATCCCGCGCCTTGCAGATAATCTGTCCCACTCCCATTTCCTTGAGCGTAAGCGTTATAAGCACGCTGTCCGCGAGGTCGTCGCCTATCGCCACAACAACGCAGTCGTAATTTCTTATTCCGACAGCCTTTAGGACGCTTTCCTCTCTCGCGTCGCCGCATACCGCCTTTGTAACGTTCTCGGATATTAGGTTCACCTTGTCCATGCTTTTGTCAACGGCGAGAACCTCATATCCCATACTGAAAAGCTGCGCCGCGACAGCCGTTCCGAATCTTCCCAAGCCTATTACAGCAAAAGTTTTCATATTAATCTCCTTTAACCGATTATAAATCTGCCCTCGGGGTACCTTATCTCATTTTCCTTTGCGGAGCGGGTCATGAACATAACGCTTATCGTCATAATTCCCACTCTGCCGAAAAACATATAAATTATATACAGTATTTTGGTAAAAATCGACGCGGTTTCGGATATTCCCACGGTAAGTCCGACGGTGCTGTATGCCGACGCCGTTTCATACATGGCGTTAAGTATCGGGCGGTTATCCGCGAACGAGACAAGCATCGCTCCCGCGACCGTGAGTATAAGCCACATAACCATAAGCGACATGGCGTGCAGTATCACACTATGCTCCACGCGCCGTCCGAGTATTACGACGTCCCGCCTTGACCGCAGCACGGAATACAGCGTGAGCGCGACAAGCGCGGCTGTGCCTACCTTTACACCGCCCGCCGTCGAGCCGGACGCGCCGCCTATCATCATCAGTATTATTCCCCACACCTTTGACAAATCCGTGAGGCTGTTCTGTGAAATGGCGTCAAATCCCGCCGTTCGCGTTGTAACCGACTGGAAAAACGCCGACAGCAGCTTATATCCCGCCGAGTCGGAGCCTATCGTTTCGGGATTGTTATATTCCAGAACAAAATAAACGGCTGTTCCCAACACAAGGCATATAGCGGTGGTTACAAGCACCACCTTTGAATACATACCGAGCCTTTTCGGCGATTTTTTTGTGAGTATATCCTCCCATACCAAAAATCCAAGTCCGCCTATTATAATAAGCGCGGCAAGAGTAATCAGCACAAGAGAATCGTGCTTATATGTGAGCATACTGCTGCCGGTAAGGTCAAAGCCGGCGTTGCAGAACGCCGACACGGAGTGGAATATACCGAACCATATTCCCTTTAAGACTCCGTACTGCGGCACAAATCTTATCGAGAGTACCGCCGCGCCGACAAGCTCCGCCATGCCCGTTATGCAGAGAACGTGTCTGACAAGCTTCACCACACCGTCAAGGCTTTCGGTTCCGACCGACTGCGCCATCATTATTCTGTTTCTTAATCCTATCTGCCTGTTTGACGCGAAAAATGCGAGGGACAGAATCGTCATAAATCCCAGTCCGCCAAGCTGTATCAATATGAGCAAAACCGCCTGACCGAACAGGCTCAGATATTCTCCCGCGTTTATAAGCGTAAGCCCCGTCACGCAGGTGGCGGAGGTCGATGTGAACAGCGCCGTGAGAAACGGCGTCCACACGCGCGCCTTTGATGACACGGGCAGCATAAAAAGCAGCGCGCCCGCTATTATCAGCGCGGCAAATCCCAATGCCGCGCGCCGCGCCGGATTTATTCTTTTCTTTAAAAATATCTGTCTGAGTATGATAATACTCACTTCCTTTTAAAGTGTTATTACGACCTTTTCCATGTGTAGGGCGAGAAAAGTATCAATATCGGATAAAATTCCAATCTGCCCGCAAGCATTCCCACCGACAGCACTACTTTTGACAGCGGCGAAAACGCGGCAAAATTGCCCGCGGGTCCCACCACGCCGAGTCCCGGACCTATATTGTTCATGGTTGCCAGTACCGCCGTCACGGTCGTTGTGAAATCCATATTGTCAAGGCTGACTATGATAAGCGATATTCCCGCGAACATCACATAGACAACCAAATACGCCATTATGCCTCTTACAACGCTTGCCTCAAGCTGCTTGCCGTCGGTCTTGACGGAAAAGACGCTTCTCGGGCTCGCGGTGTTTTTAATCGTGCGGACCATTATCTTTGACAATATCATAACGCGCACAACCTTCATGCCGCCGCCCGTGGAGCCGGCGCAGCCGCCTATCACCATAAGTATCACAAGTATCATCTGCGACAGCATGGGCCATTTCGCAAAGTCGGCGGTGGAATATCCCGTTGTGGTCATTACAGACGAAACCTGGAAAAACGCGTACCTAAACGACTCGCCGAAGGATTTGTACATCGGCAATATATTAAGCGATATTATAACCGCCGACGCCGCGATAATGCAAAGATACCAGCGTATTTCCTCGTTGTCCTTAATTTGAACGAATTTGCGTATAAGCATTAGATAAAATATGTTAAAGTTCATGCCGAAAAGTATCATAAATATGCTTATAACATAGTCTATATACGCGCTGTTATAAAACGCGATTGACGAATTTTTTATTCCGAAGCCTCCGGTGCCGGCTGTGCCGAACGCGTGCACGACGCTGTCAAAAAGGGGCATACCGCCGAAGAGCAGGAATATTATTTCAAGCACCGTGAGCGCGATATACATAAGATACAGTATACGCGCGGAAAACTGCCATTTGCTTACCAGCTTGCCGACTATGGGTCCCGGCATTTCCGCTTTCATCATGTACGTTGTGCGCGTGTCCTTAGCCGAGAATATCGCCATTGTGAACACAAGCACTCCCATACCGCCGAGCCAATGCGTGAAGCTTCTCCAAAAGAGCAGGCTTTTGCTCAGGTTCTCGACATTGGGAAGTATGGAGGAGCCTGTGGTGGTAAATCCGGAAACCGTCTCAAAAAAGCAATCGACATATTTCGGTATTTGACCGCTTATGTAAAACGGCAGCGCGCCTATAAGGGAAATTCCAATCCACGCGAGCGCGACGATTATAAATCCCTCTCTCACGAAAAAGCTTTTGTTTTTCGGCGTTTTTATCGATACCAGCGCCCCTATCGCGAGCGAAATCAGCATAGGTATAAGATATGCCGCCGCGTTTCTCTCCCCGTAATATATCGAAAGAACAAGCGGGATTGTCATAGTCGCGGCAACGGCGACAAGAATACGTCCTACGGAATAGGCAATCATTCTGTAATTCATAATTTTACCTCTGTGCGTTAAGTATTTATCCGACTATCTCCCCGAGCGACGAGATATGCCGCGTGGTGACCACGATAACGGTGTCGCCTACCTCGAGGGTGCTGTTTCCGTCCGGCAGGAACATTTTGTTTCTCCTGAGTATCGCCGCTATAAGCACGTTTTTCTTTATTTTTATCTCGGAAAGCGGCTTTGACGTTATCTCAGACTCCCTGTTTACTATAAACTCCATCGCCTCCGCTTTGTTGTCAACTATGCGGTAAAGCGTGAGCATCTCGGTGTCCGCCGCGGATTTCATCGCCCTGGCGTAACGGATTATAATGTTCGCGGTTATGTTTTTCGGTGTGACTATGCTGTACACGCCCATATTTTCCATCAATCCCGCGAATGATACGCGGTTTACCTTTGTTACGATTTTATCGACATTCCTCGTTTTCGCGTACATCGATATTATCATATTTTCCTCGTCTATGCCGGTCAGGGTGACGATTGAGTCAACATTATCAATGCCCTCCTCGTCAAGTACGTTCTTGTCGGTGCCGTCGCCGCATACTATATCGGCTTTGGGAAGATACTCCGCGAGCTCTTGGCATCTGTTTATATTTTGCTCGATGATTTTTACTCTTATGCCGCTTTCAAGGAGCTGCGACGCAAGATAAAACGATATTCGTCCGCCGCCTATGAGCATCGCTGTTCTGACCTTTTTCTGTATTACGCCTATTTCGCGCATGAATTTTGCCAAATCGCGGTGCGGCGCGGTTATATGCAGCTTATCGCCTCTGTTTATAACAAAATCGCCGTTCGGGATATATACCTCGTCGCCGCGGCAAACCGCGCAGATTAGCACCTTTATTTTATATTTTTTGTAAATTTCATATACAGCCTTTCCGCACAGCTCGCTGTCCGGCGCGACGTTAAACTCGATAAGCTCTATGCGTCCCTTGGCGAATGTTTCGCTCTTTATAGCCGCCGGAAAGCGCAGCATTCTCGATATTTCGTTCGCTGTCGCGTACTCCGGATTTACGATGAGGTTTATTCCGAGAGCGCTGCGCATAAAATCGGTCTGCTTGAAATATTCCCTGTTCCTTACCCTCGCGGCGCACCGCTTCGCGCCGAGCTTTTTAGCCATTACAACGCAAAGCGCGTTGAACGCGTCATCATCCGTCACGGCGATGAAAAGGTCCGCTCTGTCCGCTCCCGCGGCGTTTAATATTTCCAAATCGGTGCCGCTGCCGTTTAGGCACATGACGTCAAAATCGTCCTGTACGCGCTCGCATACGCTGCTTTTTATATCGATAAGCACCACGTCGTAATCCTCGCCGTTAAAGTCCTCGACAAGCTTTCTTCCGACCTTTCCGCCGCCTACAATTATCACATTCATTTCTCTTCACGCTTCTCCCTTGTCATAAGCTGTAAAACAGATTTCCGCGCGTCCGCGCCGTTATATAAAATGTTGTACGCCTCCTCTACAATCGGCATTTCAACATTGTATTTCTTCGCCATTTCATATGCCGCTTTCGCGGTGTTCACACCCTCTACAACCATATGAACGGTGTCGAGAGTTTCCTGTAAGGTTTTTCCTTGTCCCAAGAGTATTCCGGCGCGGCGGTTACGGGAGTGCATACTCGTGCAGGTGACTATCAAATCGCCCACGCCGCTAAGTCCCATAAATGTTTCCTGCCTTGCGCCCATAGCAACGCCAAGCCTCGCGATTTCGGCAAGTCCGCGCGTCATAAGCGCCGCCTTTGTATTGTCGCCGTAGCCGAGTCCGTCGCTTATTCCCGCGCACAGCGCGATTACGTTTTTAAGCGCGCCGCCGAGCTCCACGCCGATTATATCGGTTGACGTGTATACGCGGAACATATCGTCCATAAATATATCCTGAATGAATTTAGCCGTTTCAATATCCGCCGACGCGACAACATTTGTTGTCGGAAGTCCCCGCGAAACCTCCTCCGCGTGCGAGGGACCGCTCATAACGGACACCTCCGCCCGGGGGATTTCCTGCTTGTAAACCTCGGAAAGCCTTAAAAAACTGCCCTCCTCAAGTCCCTTTGAAATGTTTATTATTCTTTGTCCCGCCTTTACGTGCGGCGAAAGCTGCTTTGCCGTGGTGCGTGTCGCGGGCGACGGCGCGGCGGTTATGATTAATTCCGCGCCCTCTGCACACTCCGCCATGTCGTGTGTGCAGTAAATTCCGTCCGGAAATTTTACACCCGGAAGAAATTCCTTGTTTTCTCTGTCGGCTTTGAGCCTGTCCGTTTCCTCCTGTATCCATGACCACAGGTACACATCGTATCCTTTTTTTGACAGCAGTATCGCTATGGCGGTTCCCCAACCGCCCGAACCGATTACAGCAATTTTCATATCATTTCTCCTTCTCGTCAAAGCTTAACTTATTTTCCGTTCCGCTTAATAATCTCTTTATATTTGCGTGATGCCTTGCTATTAAAAGTCCGCCGATAATCACAACGCACACAATCTGTATTATATTATAGCTTTGGGTTGCCAGCTCTTTTGATATTTCGGCTATTATGTATGCCATGCCGCCCAAAATTGAGCCGAGCGAAACATATCTTGAAACAGCTATAGCCGCAACCGCACATACCGCGACAGTAAGTCCGATTTTCCAGTCAAGCATCAGCACGACTCCCAGGCTTGTAGCGACGCCCTTACCGCCCTTAAATCCGAAATACAGCGGGAAATTATGTCCCAGTATTACGCATACGCCGGCGATATAGGTCAAAAACGACGCGTCAATATCCGGCGCGGACGTTTGAAAAATACCCGCGTAGAGTGACGGCATATACATCACGGTAAGCCGCGCAATCAGCACGACCACAATTCCTTTAAGAACGTCAAGCAAAAGCGTTAAAATGCCCATCTTTTTGCCGTGCGTTCTGAGCATATTCGTCGCGCCCGCGTTGCCCGAGCCGCTCTCGCGTATGTCCTTTCCGCTTATCGCTTTTGATATAAGTATCGAAAAATTAATTGAACCGATTAGGTACGCGATTATTCCGATAATACACGATACCGTAACCGTAAATAAATTTGTATTTGGCATAATATCCTCCATTGGTTTTTAGTTTTAATTATAGTTTCGGACACATCATTGCGCTTTATACCTCGTCGGCGCATACGCCGTGTCACATGGTCTTTGAACAGTATTTTTCTTTCCGCGCACAGGCGGCGTATATCGTCTATAGTATACGGTAAATCGTGCATTTGGGTTCACTCCCTTATGTGTAATTATTATACTGTGATTCCATTAATTTTCATAGAGCGAACGGTGTTCGCCCGCAAGGCTCCCCTATTACGGGATGCTCAACCGCCGTTTTTGCACATAATACATCTCGTTTTTGTTTACCTCGTTTACGCGGCAGATTTGGCGTAGTCTATTACGGCTATGTCGTTGATGAAGTTTTTCAGTTTTTCGACTATGGTTTCTATCCGTTCAAAAACCTCGTCGGAATAATACACCTCGCCGCAGCTCTCACATACAAGCGCGGGAACGTTTTTAATGATAATCACGCAACTATCGAGGTTGGCAACGTAGGTTTTTGTTTTTTCGGTTAATTCGCCTGCACATTCAATACATTTCATTTTTGTTTCCTCCTTGTTTTATAGTCATTATCAAAAATTAAGGTATTAGGCTTATACGCAGTGATTATATAGATACTTTCAAAATCTGTACTGCACACTACGTGCAGCGGGGACGCACTCATTATAAGACAGCTCGGGAACGGTTTATCACTCGGATATTTCTCGATAATTTCGCCGTTCATAATGCAGTCAAACACATCTTTGCGCTTTATGCCGCGACGGAGCATTCGCTGTGTCGCATGGTCTTTGAACAGTATTTTTCTTTCCGCGCACAGGCGGCGTATATCGTCTATAGTATACGGTAAATCGGGCATTTGGGTTCACTCCCTTATGTGTAATTATTATACTGTGGTTCCATTAGTTTTCATAGAGCGACCGGTGTTCGCCCGCAAGGCTCCCCTATTACGGGAGACTCAGCCGCCGTTTTCGCACATAATACATCTCGTTTTTGTTTACCTTATTTACTGCATTCGTATAAATGTTCGGGCGCTATGTCTATGTCCTCACTCCACATTACGGAGCAGCCGTCGATTTTTGCCCGCATAAAAAATGCTACATTTTTAAGCGGGGAATAGATTTCCTTTTCAAGCAGCGGCTTCGCGTTATACACGCCTTTTTTTCCGTCGGCGAATACCAAATGAAGCGTATAGTCCGGCTTCGGCTCGACCGATTTTACAACCCACGCGGGATTATTCATAGCTATATCTCCTTTCTCTCAACGCAGCGGTTCTATTTTGTACAGTGTTCGCTCACTCATCGCAAGCTCCCAATTTGCAAGCAGTTCCTCTTGATGAAGAGCCGCCCATGCCGCAATAAGCTTACATTGTTTTTTAGGCATATCGCCCTCTCTAAGCTCACCCTCCATATCGAATGTGGCGTTGCAGCCTTGATATGAAGCGTGGAAATGCGGAGGGTTATGCTCGCCGTTGTTGTACATTCGTATAATTATTCCGTAAAACATCGATATTGTCGGCATTTGTATCAATCCTTTCAAATGTAAAATATTAAACATAGTGAATAAGTGCCGTAAATTTCACTGTTTTTCGCAGAAGCGACCGGTGTTTGCCCGTAAGGCTCCCCTACCTACGCATACAATTCGCGATTCAATCGGCTTATAATCCCAATTCTTTCATTGCTTCGTCATCGGACATAAAAGATTTACAGTCGGGATTTGTTTCTATTTCCTTGAGCATTTTGAGGTCAAGTGCGTCGGGGGCAACGGTTTTTATATCACTCCAGTCGGAAAAATTATTAATAATAATTTCCCATAAGCGTCCGGCATCGGCTTCGCTCATAACAGTTACAGCTCCGAATATACGTTCTTTAACATTTGACATTGTTATCACTCCTTATTTATAAACCTCTCCGCGATTATCTATTCTCTCAATATATAATAT
>JAJQAT010000061.1:6014-13582 GCA_021203665.1 Bacillota bacterium | reverse complement strand
TATGATATAGTTATTGTATTAATTTACATTGTCGGGAGGAAGAAACATATGAATACCACAATAGGTACGGAGAGGACATTTACAAGGCTTGCCGGAGCGGCGAGGGAGAATATGAAGGGATTTTTCGACCGATGGCATTCGTATGAGGAGACATCGGACTTGATTGACGAATTTAAAAATCTTCCCGCGGACGGAAAGGGAACGGCGGAAAAGAAAATAGTCAATATCCTTTCCGTATTGACAGGATATAAAGATAAATACGGTTCCCAATGGCTTTGCGGAGATTATACGGACGCGGAGGACGTCAATAAATCCGCCGCGGAGTATCTCGAATTTGCCAAGGAGCTGTCGCGGAACGCGGATTTTGACAGGCTCTTTTACAACGAGCTTTCAAATATATATAAAAATTACGCGTCCTCCGGCGATTATATTACACGCCTTGTAAGAGACAGAATGAGCGTGATAAGTCCGGAGCTTCTTTCGGAGAACACGCCGACGCGAGTGTTGATTTTCAGACAATTTTTAAAGGCGGCGGAATTTCCGAAAAGAAAATGTATGTCCCGCGACCTGAGGGATTATGTGTTTGAGATAACGGGAACGTCGGAGACGTCGGACGCTGAGGAAATTTTAAAGGGCATTTCAAATATACAGGACGGTATCTTTTCAAGGCTCGACGAGGTTTACGGCTATTCCAAGGATTCAAGGGAGCAATGGGAGCCTTTGATGTGGTCAAGCGAGCTTGCGAACGGCACCTTTAACAATCAATACACTACCAGAATCAAGCTGTATTGGTTCGCGGTAATATTTGATATGTCCTATTACATCGGCGAGCCGAACGAAATATTTGACGCGGACACGGACATTCAAACAAAGCTGTTTTACGAGTACTACGCCGACAATCTTATAAACAACCTGCTGAATGCCGATAATCCCGCGGAGATCGAGCCGAGCGGCCACGGTATAAATTTCAAGAATTTTATCGAGGTCATATATCTGTATTATATCCGCAAAACGGGTATGTCCGCCTGCGGGAAGCTTTCGCGCGCGAAAAAAATGATTAAGGAGTGTAAAACAAGCGACAGCAGATTGATAGAGAGCCAGGAGCAAAAGCACCGCGAAAAGGACACGCTTTTTTACGAGTCCGATTTGAAGAGAATGATGGGACTTGACGAAGAAAAATTCGAAGCCGACGTAAAGCAAAATTATATATGCGGCAGGACGGGAGTAAATCCGATAAGAGCGGCATCGGGGAATATCGACGCCGCCGATATTTATGAAAAGCTTTTAAAGCGGCTCGGAGCCGCCGCGGAGAGTGCCGCGCCTGTCCCGGGAGCCGACGGCAAAACGGTCAAGGCTCATGCTCTTCCGCTTATAGAGGCGGCGAGCGGGCTGATAAAAATACCCGACTCCGTGCAAAATGAGGAGCTTAGGAAAATCTTAGAGGCGCTGCAAAGAAAATTTAAATTTGTACATAAAAAAACCGATATAGACGGAATTTTAAATTCCATGTTCCCGACTGCCGATATTGAGAATGACGTGAGCAGAACAAAAATGATAATATTGTATTATTATATTTTCATGCTGCAAAATGCCGCCGATGAGCGGGAGTTTAAGAGCTTCGACGATTTTTACAAGGAATTTTGCGATGAATTTGGGATTTTGCTGCGTGAGGGACGCGATAAAAGGGAGAACAGAATATACCGCCTGTATTACGGGATTAACGATATTCTCATCAGCTCCGGTTATCAGGAATTTAACTCAAAAAATTTGTTTGACAGCGTGATATTGTTCTTCGCTTTCAAAAATTATGATAATGTGAAAAAAAGTAAAAAAGGAGATGCGGAAAATTAATCAAATTAAAGCTTACAGAAAAAAGGGAGAATCCCGTTCAAGGAATCGGGATGTTATAATAAAAATGACGAATATGAAGTTATCACATATATTGGAGCTTGAAAACGAGAAAACAGCGTAAGGAGAATTGCAATGCGTAATGACGACAGACAACCCTTGATGAGGGACGACAGTATCACACTCAGAAAAATAAATATCATAACGGGAAACACCGTTCGAGGCGGCGAAACGGACTTTTCGATTATTTCGACCGTCGGAAAGGGCGGCGGCTCCGCACTGTGCTATGAGGCTTGCTGCGAGAGCGACGGAACACACGGAAGACTGAAGGAGTTTTATCCCGTGTCTTTTTCCGATGTAAAGCCGTTTTCGGCGTTTGAAAGGGACAGCAAAAATCAGCTTGTCACCGTTGAGACACTGAAAAGCGTGACGGATAATTTCAATGCCGCGCGCGACGCCTTTAAGGACGCCTACCGCACTCTCGCGAAAACCAAAAACAAGCCCTACGGCGAGGTCTTGAATAATTATATCCCGCCGTTTGAGCTGTACGAGGGAATAACGGAAAATCAACCCGGAACCGTTTACGTCTGGACAAGGCACGACAGAAAAATCAAGCAGTTTGACAAATACCTGGAGGAGGTCAGAGAGGATATAAACGGATGCGCAAAGGAGCCGGAGCATCATCTGTTTAATATCCTGAACGCCGTGTTTACCCTTACCAAATGTATAAGCGCGCTGCATACGGCGAATTTGATACATATGGATATAAAGCCGAGTAATTTCGGCGTACAGCTTGACGAAAACGGGAAAATCGATTCAAGCAATATTTCTCTTTACGACGCGAATACGATTTACTCCCCGGACAGCGGCTTGGCGGCAGTCGCGGGAACGGACGGCTTCGCCGCTCCGGAGGTAATAAGGGGAGAGTGCGGCTTCGCGGCGGATATATACTCCATCGGCGCGACGCTGTTTAACGCGGTCATAATATCGGACGGCTTCGACGGCGTTTATGAAGATAAATATTATAACGACCTCGATAATTTGGTGTCCAACTCAAAGCTGATAACAAGCTCCGATAATAACTCCAATTCCGCGCTGCATGATATTCTTGTGAAAATACTTAAAAACTCCCTGGCGCATAATCCCGATAAAAGATATAAAGCCTGCTCGATTATGCTTGAGGATATTATACGCGCGCGTGCGCTGCTTTTACCGAGTGAGGCGAAAAAATTTATTACCGACCTCGGTCAGGACATAAGGCTTGTGGATGTCGAGGAATATTTGGACAAGGAAATCGGCTCCGGCGCGGAGGGCGCGATTCAAAGGCTGCTTTTTGAGCATCCGCTCTACGCCGCCCGCGACGGCGGGAATATAGACGTGCTTGTGCTGGGAATGGGCACCTACGCTCAAAAATTTATAGACATCGCTTTCGAAATTTCCCAAATTGAAAATTACAATATAAGAATAACCGCCATATCAAATAATATCAAGGCGGACAAGGAGCGCTATTTAAACGCGCGCCCCGCTTTCGCGCGATTCTTTACCGTTGACGGCGTAAGTCCGAACGGCGAATCATTCGGCAGTCTGCGCTTTGTATCCGCGGCGAACAGCGGAAAAAGCGACGGCTTCACGCGCGAAAACAAGGCGCGAAACAGGGCGATTATAGAAAAATCAATATGCAATGATGAAAATATTAAATATTCCTACGTCTTCGCCGCCTTGGGCGATGATGAGCTTAATTATGAGGTCGCGGAGGAATGTCTGCATTGGAACGAGCTGCTCGACAACAAAAGCATTGTATGCTTTGTTCGGTACGGCAAGTCGGGCGGACTTGGCGGGGCATATCCCGTTTATGTGAACGATGTGATTGCGCAGTCGGATTATTACAGGGATTTGACGAGAATGGCGTTTAACTGCCATCTTTTGTGGAACAATTCCTTGAATGTGGATATACAAAGGCTTAAGGGCGAATTCAGCTCACCCTATAACTTCAATTCCTGCTTCAGCAATGTGCTTTCGATAAAGTATAAGCTGCACAGCGTAGGAATTGACGATATGTCAAACCCGACGTTGGCGGCGGCGCGGTTTAATAGGGAATGCTCGGGGAATAAGGCGGTTATAAATTCGCTGACGAAATACGAGCACAGAAGATGGATTGTAAACTACGTCTGCCGCGGCTGGGATACCTTGTCGGATTTTAATATTCTATTGACGGACACAAAGGATAAAAGGCACAAGCTCCACCCGTGTTTGGTTCGAAGCGACAAAAAATGGGCATTAAATATGCCGCAATGGAAAAACAATAATTTCCGCAAATGGGATACCGCAACGGATGAGGAGCTTTCGTCATTGGACGAGCTTGACCGAATGTCCGTGACGCTCCACCGCTATTTCAAGGAAAAAGCCGAAAACGCAGGGAACCTCTCATTTTTGCAAACGGAGATTAACGCGGTGCGCGATAATCTTAAATCTTACAAAGAGGCGTTAAAGGCATTTGACAGATTCGTCCTTTGCTTAAAGGAAATAGCCGAGGGGATGAAGGGCAGCACGCGTCTTTATGCCTATTTTAACAAGCTCCTAAGAGATTGCCTCAAATCCCTGCCCGAGGGCTTTGCCGCCGAAACGGATAAAACGCTGAAAATAATCGAAAATTCCTTTTATCCTATACTTAAAAGCCGCGAGTATATCGACTTTAAGCAATACGACAGGGATTTGATTTTGGGCATACCGTTTATTTTGACGTACTCTACCGGAATCCGCTTGTGCATACCGTTCGGAACGGAGCAAAAGGGTGATTTTAACAATAACATATTATTCGCAAACGTGTCGGCTCCGCTTTTAATAAACCCGTCGGTTATCACCTACGTAATCGACGCCGACGAGGTATATTATAACAACAGCGGCTTCGAGAGAGCCTTGCGCTATGCTTTAAATTGCATAAAGACGCATAAATTGCAGTCAAGGGTCAATTTGCTTTTTCTGCAATCGGCATCGAGACAGGTTGTAAGCGTGGAATTTAAGGAAAGCGTTAAAAGCATATCGGACAGAATAAGGAATATCGACATAATCGAATACGACGGCGACGAGCGGCTGGGTATTCTGCTCACGGACCGGTTAAGGGCGAATCAAAGGAATAAGAAAAAACGATTCACCGCCATGGAGCGGAATAACACGGGCGCGTCAAAGCTGATGCGCGGCTTCGGGTGCTACGGAATAGTGCCCGCGTATACATACAGCTCTTTAAAAGGCGAATTTAAAACCGACCCCGAGTGTGAATTTTTGAAATACAAGGACTGTGAGGACTATTTAAGAGTGTCGGATATGTTCGATTTTCAGGAGGCGGAAAGCGTTTCGGCACTGCCGGAAATGCTATATGATTACAAATATTTTTGGAGTCTGTATAAATCGTCCAATCCGGCGAAGCAGCGTAAAGAAAAAATCTGGAAAAAGCTTTGCGCCGTTTTAAAGGACGCCTGCGCGGAGAACGACTTGATTTTAAGCGTCGGCATACCGAAAAACGATAATACGCCGCTCACGGAAAAAACATATTTTGTGCCGGCGTTTTGCCGCCGCTCGGTCGAAAAAATTCTGCGCGGAATGCAAAATATAAGCAAACGCCTGACGGGGGATAATCCGACCGTTTCGTATTATAATTCAACCGCGTGCGCGGTCACGCTTGAAACCGTTCCGGAGGCGCATGAAAAAATAGAAGAGCTTTTCTCAAACCCGTACAATTTGTACGACGCGTCCAAAATAAGGGTGGAAAGGGTTAAGAAATGCGTCAATATATATTTTGATAATTTAATGGTGAAAAATCTGAAAAAAAGCGCGCTGACCTCCGCCATGCCCGCTCCGGACTTTTCGGACAGCCTTGCGGGGCTGCTCATGGATATTAACGAGAAAAAATATATCATGAATTACACGGAGTATGAGCGCGGCGGGGAGACATTTATAAGCTTTACATTTTCATCCCCGCAGATTAAGTCGCTGATGACCAACGAGGGGCGCATATTGGAATTGTATGTGTATTATAAGGCTCTGGAGCAGAATTATTTTGACGACGCGGCAATCGGCTGCGAGGTGACATGGAATAAGGATAATATCACAAACGAGTTTGACATTATCCTCACAAAGGGATTCAAGACCTTGATTGTCGAGTGCAAGGCGAGGGAGCAGCTTGAGCAGGATTTCTATTATAAGCTGGCGCAGCTCGATAGGCAGTTCGGAATTAATTCCGTCCCCGTGCTTGTCGCCGACACATTGGAGGCGCCGTGGCATGATAATTCCGTCAACGATATGCAGCGGAGCAGAGGAAACGAGCTTGGAATAATAACCCTCTCCGCCCCGGACGAAATAAACGAAACCAAAGGCGGCACCGGCATAGGCGCCGCCCTGCGCAGGATAATGAAATCAATGGAATAATTAGAAAGGGGATAAAATGATGAAAAAGATAAAAATATTTTTAGCGTCGTCTATTGACGATTTAAGAGACGACAGAATTACAATCGGTGATTTTGTAAGACAGCTGAATGAGATATATATAGACCGAGGTATATATTTCAGCCTTATAAAATGCGAGGACTATGACCAAGCCATGGCAGAGGGCGGGAAACAGTCTCAATATGATGAGGAAATCAGAGAAAGCGAGCTTGTATTTTTCCTGTTTTTCAAAAGGGTCGGGGACTACACAAGGCACGAATTTGAGGTGGCGCTGGAGAGCTGGCGCAACAGCAGCAGCCCTAAAATTGTCACATACATAAAGTATGTAGATAATATAAACGAGGTCAACGACGAGGTTAAAGCCTTTATGAATATGCTGGACGGAGAGATGAGGCATTATTATAACACCTATAAAAGTATAGACACCTTAAAGCTCGGAATGCTTATGCAGATTAAGCTTATGAAATTGGACAGCTCCGTGATAGACGTTCAGAAAAACAAGGTATGCGTAAACGGACAGGAAATAGCGGACTGCGCCAAAATTCCCATGTTTGAGGGCAACTCCTCGATCTGCCGCCTAAACGAGGAGCTGAGGGGCATAACAAAGGAATATTACGCGCTCAGAGAAAAATACGTTAATGACCCGAATGATATGGATATTTATATCAAATATTCCGACATCGCTAAGAAAAAGGCTGATACGGAGGAAAAAATCCGTGAGCTGGAAAAGCAAACTCTCAATCTTGCCGAGAAAATGACGGAGGATATGTCGTCGGGTAATTTGTCAGACAAGCAAAGGGAGGGCTATAGGCTGCTTGAGGCAGGAGATTACGAGGGCGCGCTGGATGTGCTGAATCTTGAGGGGATTTTGCGCGATATATCCCATAACGAGCTGCTTTCGGACGGAATAACGGAACGCTTGCAAACCAATGTAAACGAGCTTTTACAGAGAATCGAGGTGCTGGAATCGGATGAAATAACAGCTGAAACTGCGGAGGAAATTAACGAAATTTACAAAAAAGCCTGCGCCCTGGCTGAAAAGCATAATTTGGATAAGGGTGCGCTGTATGATTACGCCTGGTTTTTGCATGATCAAAAGGATTATACCACCGCAATCAATACAGCGGAACGACTTCAATATTATTATTCCAATCCCAATGAACCGGCATCGGAGGAAAAATGGGCATATACATATAATCTGTTAGGACTTTTATACGGAGATACACAAAGATATAAAGAGGCGGAGGTATTTTATAAAAAAGCTGTTGAAATAAGAGAGA
>JAJQAT010000061.1:0-5914 GCA_021203665.1 Bacillota bacterium | reverse complement strand
TTTTATAAAAAAGCTGTTGAAATAAGAGAGAGGCTATGCAAGAGAAATCCGGATGCTTTTGAACCCGATTTGGCTATGAGCTATAATAATCTTGGAGTGTTATATGCGAATATACAAGAATATGAAGATGCTGAGCTCTTTCTTAAAAAAGCTGTTGAAATACAAGAGAGACTGAGCAAGAGAAATCCGGATGCTTTTGAACCCGATCTGGCTATGAGCTATAACAATCTAAGGACATTATATAATGATATGCAGAGTGCTAAGGATTCGAAAAAGCATAAATCCTTTATAAAAAGGCTGTTCAAGAAAAACTAAGCATATAATATCCCCCAATAAGCTATGCAATCCGCGCATAGCTTATTTTTTTTTATACTCAAACCCACCCCTTTCAAAATTACGTGAAAGGCGTGGTAATATATAATCACCGAAAGGGAGAGGGAACAAAAAAGAAAAAAATCGAAAAAAACACCACCCTTTCGGAAAAATCAAAAAACAGGGTGTACAATACAATCAAGGTTAAGAGAGCAAAGGAGGTGGTTATCTCAACATCGCAGATTAACGGAAAGGAGGTTTTCGCTCCGCCGAAAGCGGGGCAATCGGAAAAAATTAACAAACGTGAAATTAGGAGGTAGAACAAAATGAAAAGAAGAATTATAGCAGTCCTATGCGCCCTGAGCGCGCTGTCCGCCGCGGCTTTGCCGTCGGTATATGCGGAGGAAACCGTAACGGTTACAACGCTGGTGAACGGCAGCGGAGTTATCACAACGTATGAGGACGGTGAGGTTACAACAAACACATACACCGCGGAGCCGACCGCATCGCCCGAGGCGCAGACGGAGGACGGTGAGGACGAGGCTGAAATATCCGCGTCGGAGGCGGCTCTTTACGACAGCTATCTGTTCCGGGCAATAAAAAAATTCGTTTTCCTATGTATGGACGAGTATCACACCGAGCATAGTCACTCGGATGTAACGCCGATTGAAATACCGACCGCGACACCCGAGGCAACCGCAGCTCCGGAAGAGACATCCGCGCCGACCGCATCGCCCGAGGCGACCGCAGCTCCGGAAGAGACATCCGCACCGACCGGAATACCGTCTTCGACCGCTGCGCCGTCTTCGACCGCAACGCCGGTTCCCGCGCAGGAATGAGGTGACGCAATATGAAGGCTAAAGCTGTAATAGCGGCAATGCTTGCGTCAATGACGCTTTTGGCGGTGCCGTCCGCACTCGCCGCGGACATTGCGCCGACTACCGTGATAGACAATTCCGCAATCGGTGACCTGAACATTCTCAACAATATATTCTCATATGACTTCGGCTCCGGCGATTCCGCCGCCGATACGCTAATTATGCCTACCACAATAGTCAGCGGGGTAAACACCAACCTGCTGAACGTAATCAACACTGTCGTGAGCATTAACTGCAATATCGACATGAGTGACCTGTCAGGTATTATATCCGATTTAAGAGAGGATATTTTATCGAATATGAACTAAATAAACCAATGTTATTTTAAAGAAAGAAGGAATTATTATGAAAACAAAGCTAATCACAAAAACATTATCAATCATCGCGGCTCTCGCAGTCACGGCATCGCTGGGCGCGACCTGTATGGCGGCTGACAACAGCTCGAACATTTCCGTTACGACCGCGGTTTCAAACTCGGTAATCGGCGGCGATATAGACATCGCGACCCTAACCTCCGCGGCGGCGGACAGCGTAACAGATCAGACCACTACCGTTTTGCAGAACGTGATTTCCGGCGGCAGTATTACCGTCACGGACATAAGCCGGCTCATTGGCGGCGACGTTACAAAAAGCAGCGTGACCGCCGCTGACAGCGTCCTGTCGGGCGGAGATTTGACGGTCACCAATATTGCCGATATTCTCGGCTCGGATGTAACTGCCGTATACGCCGCCGGCATCAATAACGCGGTGGTATCGGGGGATATAAACCTTACAGATATTGTAAGCACCTACGGCAGTACGGATAACCTACAGGCGGTGATTCAGAACATGGTGTCCAACACCGTCGCCACGGGGGATGTCACATCCGTAAACATTATTCAGTAGCCGCGCCAAGGTCCCTGTGCCCGTAACGGGCATAGGGGCGTATTCCCCTGAAAACGAAAAGGAAAGGAGATGCCGAAATGGTAAAACATATATTCGCTTTTATAATCATAGCGGCTCTTGCCGCCGGCGGCACAAGCGCGCTTGCCTATGACGTAAACACCTTTGCCTATAACGTAAGCACCGATATTTCCGTCTGCGTATCAAGAACCGGCAAGGACAAGACCTATGCTATAGAGGTCAGCTTGGATTTGTACAGCCGCCGCAGTAAGGATTTCAAGCAAATCGCGTCGGATTTGGATATGTACAATTACTATGTGGAAACGGCAACGCAGTTTGAAGCCGAGCTTTACATAGACGGAGAGTGCTTCTATCTGGGCAACGGCTGCGCGAACACGTATTTTTCCGACAGCGGCAACGTCTATTGGGATTTTATATGCGAGTTCGAGGATTACGGCGTCCACGATATTGAGGCGTATGTCTATAAGGACGACTGCTCTTATTTGATAGCCGGATGCGAAACGGGTGTTGACGTGTGCCCGCCGAGGGAGTACAGCGTGTCCGACGCAAGCGATGAGCCGAACACATCATACGCCTACAGGCTTGCGTTTTTAATCAACCGCGCGCGCCGTAACAGCGACTGCTCCGAGCTGGAAATCGACGCGGCGCTCACCGATATTGCCGAGGAAAAGCTTATCTGTTCTTTGAAAAATAACCGCTTTGGTCACGATGATCTTGACCTTTATTACGAGCGGGAGGATATTGATTTTGAAAGCAGGCGCGAGCTGTTCATCTGCGGAGCCTGCTGCGCCGAGGAGGCTTTGGAGGCGCTCCTTGAAACCGCGGGCGGAATCGATATGATACACGGCGGCAAGTACGAGCATATCGGCATCGCGGCGGTTTGCGACGGGCAAAACATCATGCACTGGGTAATAGAGGCATATGAGTAATTAGGAAAGGATGGAAATCATGATTAAAAAATTAACTGCTTTTGCGGCGGCGTTTGCCTGCGCCGCCGCGCTCGGCACCGCTGCGTCGGCGGCGGACTTTACGACCGGCCAAAGCGTTACGGTGAGCGATTCGTATATTGAGGGGGATTTGAATATTTACCTTTATAACCAAATGCCGAACGGCGGCGGATTTAATATCAATCAAAATGTAAATATAGAAAACTCATGGATAAACGGCGGCGTTCAGATATTCAATATAAATTCAGGTCAGCCCGACGATGTATTCAGAGGGGATTTTAGGGGAATGCCGCCGAGGGTATTTTAAAATGACGATTTAAGGAGATGATTTTTTATGAGAAGAAAAATTACAGCGGCGGCGCTCGGCGTCCTTGCGGCGGCTTCGGTCTGTGCCGCGCCGAGCTTCGCGGCAGACATAAGCGCATTTACCCCCGCCGCGCTGTCGGATTACTCCGTTTCCGGTCTTTGCGCGTTTAATTTCAGCTATTTTTCCGACGTAATAGAGAGCGCTGTGGAAAATTGCTTTTCCGGAATTTACTCGTCCGCGCTTGACGTTGACAGTCTGATTGGGAATATCGGCGCGAACGCG
Source organism: Bacillota bacterium (assembly GCA_021203665.1). Classification (GTDB taxonomy): domain Bacteria; phylum Bacillota; class Clostridia; order UBA1381; family UBA1381; genus Hominilimicola. The sequence goes on along the minus strand of JAJQAT010000061.1, from coordinate 2,285 downwards.
GCGGTTACCACAGAAGAGGACGCTTTGGCGGATGATGTTTTGACGGATGACGCTTTGGCGGATGACGTTTTGGCGGATGACGTTTTGACGGAGGACGGCGCGGAATACGGCAGTAAGGCATTGGAAATACTCGAGCTTGTAAACGCGGAAAGAGAGGCGGCGGGACTTGACAGCCTAAGCCTTGACCCGACTCTCACGGAAATGGCGCAGTATAAGGCGGAGGATATGTCGGCATACGGGTTTTCGCACGAGGGTTCCTACGGCAGCTTTAAGGATTTGCTGAAAAAATTCGGAGTAAGCTATTCGGCGGCGGGCGAGAATATCGCTCGGGGTCAGGCAAACAGTAAGCAGGTTATGGAGAGCTGGATGGCAAGCGAGGGACACCGCGCGAACATCTTGGGCGAAAGCTATACCAAAATAGGCGTCGGATTTTACGATGACGGAGAGGACACATACTGGGTGCAGGAGTTTGCCGGCTGAACACAAAAAACGCTCTTAAGGATAATCCTTAAGAGCGTTCGCTATGGTCGGAGTGACAGGACTTGAACCTGCGGCCCCTTGACCCCCAGTCAAGTGCGCTACCACCTGCGCTACACCCCGTCAGCGGGTTTTAAAAGCACAACGGCTTGCCGCCGTTGTGCTTATTTGGTCGGGATGACAGGATTTGAACCTGCGGCCCCTACGTCCCGAACGTAGTGCTCTACCAAACTGAGCCACATCCCGATGCGGACTTTAATCCAAGCAACTATGATATTATAGCATAAAATTTTTTTAAAGTCAATATCATAAATTAATTTTTCGCGGAAATTTACCATAAAAATTTATTTGACAAAATACTTGACATTTTCAGGTATTGATGATACAATATTAAAGCTTGTGAAAACAGGCAATCCTTGCCCATAACGGAGTGTTATGGGACTAAAGTCCATAAGGAGGTGCAGAAAATGGCTGAAAAAATGCTAAACAGCTATGAAACAATTTTTATCATTGACGCGACTCTTGACGAGGAAAACGTAACCGCTCTTAAGGATAAGTTTACATCGCTTATCGAAAAGAACGGCGAGCTTGAATCGGTTGACGAGTGGGGCAAGAGAAGACTTGCTTACGAAATTAATGATAGAACGGAAGGCTTCTACTATCTTGTAAACTTCAAGGCTGACAGCTCTTTCCCGAAAGAGCTTGACAGACAGTATAAGATTACAGACGGTATACTCAGAACTATCATTATCAGAAAAGACGAGGAATAATCGTTTTTTGAATTGAGAAAGCGGTGTAAGCATGAACAAGGTTATATTAATGGGACGTCTTACACGTGACGTCGAAATGCGTCAAACTCCGAACGGCGTTTCGCTCGCGAGGTTTTCCATCGCGGTGAACAGACGCTTCGCCGCAAAGGACGCTCAGCAGCAGGCTGATTTCATCAACTGTGTCGCGTGGCGCCAAACAGGCGAATTTATCGCGAGATATTTCCGTAAGGGAAGTATGATCGCGGTGATCGGAAGTATTCAATCGAGGAGCTGGGACGGACAGGACGGAAAGAGGCAGTACGCGACGGAGGTCGTTGTGGACGAGGCTTACTTTACCGGCTCCAAGTCCGAGACAGGCACTCAGGGAAGCGGATATAATCAAGGATTCGGCAATAATCAGGGCGGCGGATATAACAGCGCTCCCGCGCCGAGGCAAAATCAAAATACTCAGCCCGATTTCGGGGATGATTTTGATATGGGCGATTTTGCGGACCTTGACGGCAGCGAGGATGATTTGCCGTTCTAATCCGCGGTGATAAAAATTGATAAGGAGGAAAAAACAATGGCTGAAAGAAGTGACAGACCACAAAGAGCAAGAAGACCCAAGAAAAAGGTTTGTATGTTCTGTGTGGATAAGATTGAGCATATCGATTACAAGGACACGGCGAAGCTCAGAAGATACGTTACGGAGAGAGGCAAGATTGTGCCCAGACGTATCAGCGGAAACTGCGCTAAGCATCAAAGACAGCTTACAACGGCTATCAAGCGTGCCAGAATTATCGCGCTTTTGCCGTTTGTTGCGGAATAACCATGCGCAGATGTCCCCCGCCTCTATAGGCGGCGGGTTCCGTTTCAGCATTTCAGATGGGATTATAATCCCCTCTGAAACCTTGAGGAGCTGACGCTCCCTGCGCAGGATGCAATCTGTCGCACGCTCTGCTCCTTGCAAGCAAAGCAGAGCGTTGTTCCGATTTAAACAGGACTAATGAAGGGACTGCCCGAACAGGCGGTTCCTTATTTTTTTAATAGGTAAAAAAA
>JAJQAT010000125.1:2875-13785 GCA_021203665.1 Bacillota bacterium | reverse complement strand
ATAGTTCTTGGAGAGGAACTCTAAAAACTACTACATTTATTATACGAGGAGAATATATAAAATGGCTTGTTTTTTAGTACCGACAGCAGAGGCGATTGTTACGACAATCGTAAAGAAAAGCACAAAAAAAGAGGTTGTGACCGCCGTATGGATTGGAATGGTTACGGCTGCAAATGCCGTCGTGAAGCGCAGCACGGCACGCGTGGTAAATCGGGGATAATGGGCAGTGTAAATTTGTGGTTGTGCGCGTAAGCACACGAATGTATAATGTACAATTTACATTATACATTGTACATTAAATACAAATTTATCAATTCATACCAATAAAAGGAGGGCGGCGTATGAGTGAAATATTGAGCGTAATCCGGCGCGAGGCGATATATTTATGGTATTACTTTGATATACAGCTTCGTCAAATATTGCCCTATTGGGCGGCGGGAATTGTGATAGGCTCGGTTATATCGGTGTTCGGAAAGGATAGAATACATAAAATGCTTACCGTCATTCAGGATAAGCATTTGGGCATAGCGGGCATTATCCCGTCCGCGCTTTTGGGTATCGCCTCGCCGCTTTGTATGTACGGCACGATACCTATCGCCGCGTCGTTTTCGCAAAAGGGATTGCGTGATGATTATCTTGCGGCGTTTATGATGTGCAGTGTGCTGCTAAATCCGCAGCTCTTAATATACAGCGCCGCTCTCGGTTCGACAGCGCTTATAATACGCTTTGTTTCGTGCTTCCTGTGCGGCATAACGGCGGGTGTGCTTGTTCGAGTATTTTATAAGGATAAGAAATTTTTCAACTTCGCGAAATTCGATGAAGGAAAAAGCCGCGACACCGACCCGAATATGATGATAAGGCTTTTGAAAAATATCGGCAGAAACATAAAAGCAACCGGACCTTGGTTTTTGATAGGCGTTATCCTGTCGGCGGCATTTCAGCGGTATGTTCCGGCTGAAAGCTTTGCGGGACTTTTCAATAACCGCGGCTTCGGACTTTTGATGGCGGCGACAATCGGCGTTCCGCTCTACGTCTGCGGCGGCGGCACAATCCCGCTTTTGCAGCAATGGCTCGCAAGCGGTATGAGCATGGGCGCGGCGGCGTCGTTTATGATAACCGGTCCGTCAACAAAGATAACCAACCTCGGTGCGCTTAAAATTGTGCTTGGAGTAAAGCATTTTGCGATGTATATCGCGTTTGTGATTGTGTTTGCGATTGCGGCGGGCGCTGTGGTGAATTTGATAATTTGAAACAAATAACTATACTCTGCTTTATTAAAAAACGACGAGGATGTATTTCGGCATACCTCGTCGTTTTTTGTTTATAATAGCTTCCAACAGCAGCTTCCGCGCTCCGCTGCAATATATGCTGCGGACGGTTTCGGAATCCTCCGGCGGGATACAGACAAACTCAACCCTCGGTTGTGAAAAAGAATCCGATTCTTTTTTCTATTGTGCGTTTTTTGCCGGTTCTGTTCAATTTCCTCTCGGCTTTTGCTTATTCTATTGCGAATAAATACCCGTTTTGGTAGTTTTCACGGTGGTAATACACCGCCTCGCCCGTGCTTTGGTTGTAAACTATGCTCCACTCCGTGGACTCGTATTCGTTGAAATTATCCTTGCTTACGCTGTCCAAAGCGTCGCGCATATCGGTCATGCTCATTGTCGGATTTTGCGACAATGTGTTTTCGAGAATTTCATATCTTTCGTGCGACTGTGAGGAGCCTATGCCCTGCTTTTCGCCCTCGGCGATATAAAAATTGGTCGCGACATTCGTTTGCGTAACCGTCATTTCGTTGTCGATGTACTCAACTATAACGCTGTTCCCGCCGCTGTCGGCAATGGCGAAATGCACCATATACCCGAACGACGCGTGCATATCATAGCCTTCCAAAAGCTCCAGCGCCTCTTTGACGGTTGCCGCCTTATTTAAAATCAGCCGCAAAGCGGTTGTGGTGGTTAAGCCGTCTTTGCCTGTGCTTTGATTTATCGTGTCCGAATCCTGTATCATCAGCACCGCCGCGCAAAGTCCCTTTTCGTTCATGCCGTCAAGCGGCGCGTAGAGCGAAACCAACGCTTTTGCCTTGTCGGGCAGGGAATTAAATCCGCTGTAGGCGGTGCGGATAAAATCGGTGTTCACCGTCGAAATCGACGCGTACCCGCTCGCGGGCTTTGACACAACCACGAGCGCATTGCATTCCTGCCAGTCGAAATTGCGTCCGAACAGGCTCTCGCCCACGGCATTTTGCGCCGACACGGTACTGCATCCGAATGCGGCGGTATTAAGGGTAAGGTCGGACACGCCCGCAATATTATTCCTTAAAAACGCGGCAACCTCCGCGTCGGACGACGCGCCGCCGTCCGACAGAAATTTGTCAAATAAATCATCGCCCTCATAGCGAACCGCCGAGAAGCCGTCCTCAAGCTCTTGTATGTTTTCGGTAAGCGTTATCATATCAACGCTTTCCCTTCAATCATCATCCGAACCGCGCTTTAACGTTATAATCTTGTTGCTCCAGCCCTCTACAACCGGATTGTTCTCCACAGCGTCCGCCAATCCGTCGGTTGATGACATCGCGCCTATCTTTGTGTATTCGCCCTCAATTTCCGCGTCGCGGAAGAAAAGATAAACCACATTGTCCTCATCGATATACACCTCGCCCGCTTTTTCACTTGTCACCGTAACCGGCGATGTCGGAATTTGGTAGCGCGAGGGTATCTCATAATATTGATACAGGTCGCAGTCCTCGTAATCATCGAAATTATAAATAGGCAAATTCATACTTTCATCACCAAGCGCGGCAAGGAGCGTCGCGGTGGTGTCGTTGTCCTCAAGGACAAGCGTGAAATCGGTATCGTTTATCGTTACGATTACCGTTCCCGCGCCGCTCTCCGCGGCATCCGTGTCGGATTCATCCTCCGGCTCGGCGGTCGGCTCCGCTTCCTCCGGCTCGTACAGGTAGTTGTACAATATCTGCGCCATTTCCGCGCGGGTTATATATCCGGCAGGATCAAGCGCAGAGGAGGTATTTTCGATAATCTCATTTTCAGCCGCCCACGCCACAGCGTCCGCCGCGTAGTCGGATATGTTGCCGGCGTCGTTAAAAAGCAGCTCCTCGTCGGACGCGGCGCTTCCGTCAAGCCGCCATAAAATCGTCAATATTTGCTCCCGCGTAAGCAGGTCTGTCGGCGCAAAATGCGTGTCGTCATAGCCGCTTACAATACCGTTCGCCGCCGCCCATATAACGGCGCTTTCATACCACGAATCCGCCTCAACATCCTCAAACGCACTGCCGCCGCTGACCGTCGGCTCGCCCTCGCTGCGGTACAGAATAGTAACAAGCATTGCGCGGGATGTGTTTTCATCGGGTGAAAACTCCGTATCCGATGTGCCGGACATAAGACCGTTTTCATAGCAATATTGCACAGCCTCGGCGTACGAGGCGTCCTCCGCGACATCGTCAAAGCCGCTGTAATCCTTTGCGCAGGCGGTTGTAAGCGTCATAGCCATACACAGCGCGGTAAAAATTGAAATAATGTTCTTTTTCATTTTCATCGTTCCTTTCGATATTTTTGTAGATGCGCGTCATCTTTAGCTTAATTATAAATCCGTCAATATAAAATGTCAAATACTTATATTAAATATGTTGATATAGTTAAAACGCATATTAAGCTGTCTTGTCTCTATAGGCATCGCATCTTAATACCGTTGCCGCGGCTATTCCGGCGCAAATCAAGACGAAGCACAAAAGTCCTATGACCGTTTTCGCGCTGTTTGCCGCCGACATGGAATATATGTAGCCGCTGAAATCTTCCGCCGAGGATGATTGCAGGCTTAACGCGAAGCTCACGGTTCCCGAAAACAGCGGCATCAGCACCGCGGCAAGCGCGGGAAGAATTGCTTTCATAGTTTTTCCCCGCGCGAACACCGATAATGTGAGCGCGATAATCATCATATATTCAGTAAGCATCATCAGCATACGAATCAGCGGGTACGCCGTTCCTATTATGACTGTTATATACGCGCTTATAACCGAATTCAGCGCGAGCGCCGCGCACACAATCATAAATACCGCTCTTTTGTCCAATGCGGACACTAAAAAAGGTGTGACCGCCAATATTGCCGCGGTTATGCAAATCGCCGTCACGCTATAGAGCGCAAGGTCGCCGAAAGCATTATCGGCATCGGCAAATCCCACTGCTTTAAGCGCGCTCACCACCCCGATTACCGCCGCGGCGGCAAAGAGCAACGCGCATATATTCCCCAAATAATTTATAAGTCCTATTCCTTCTTCGGTGTATGCTCTGTCTTTAATATACAGCAAAGCCTTTCCGCCGAGCAATCCGACTGCCGCGGCGGGGATTATTTTAAGCGCGGAAAGCGCACCGGTGCCGAGCATTCCTACGCCGAACACATTAACCGCGAATGAAGTATCCATCACCCTCATACACATTATAAGCCGCAATGCCGTAAACGCAAGCGCGGCGCGGAGCGCATGCCGCGCGCCCGTTTTTTGCGGGAACAGGAATATTATTAATATAACGTACAGAGCGCTCAACGGAGCGCTTAACGAAATAAAGCCGGTTCCGACGGCAAACAGCATTAGCATTCTTATCCATTTGTTTTTTATTCCGCCTATTCCGAGAACAGCGCAGAAAACATACAGCGTGTCGGCAAAAAAGCCTATTGCCGCCGCAAGAAAAGCCTTTGCCGCCGCCGTTATCGATGCGCCCGACAAAAGAAGCGCGGCATAATTATCAAATCCGACAAATTCCGCGTTTATATCGAAAAAAGACCCGTATACCGTCATTACCACGGGCACAGCCGTGAATACCGCAATTAACGCGAACGGTATTAAAGTTAAAATCACATTTACCGATTTTTTCATAATATTCTCCCCAATTCATCATCTGTTAGCTCGCGGATTTCGCCTTTTTTGAGAGCTTCGTCCAGCTCAAGTCCGCCTATTGCCACTCGCTTTAAATATGTGACCGTCTTTCCGACGCGCTCGCACATTCGCTTTACCTGATGAAATTTTCCCTCGGCAATCTCGATATAAACCTCGCGCGGATTTTCGGTAATTTCCAGCTTTGCGCTTTTGGCTGTGAAGTCCTTAAATTCCATTCCCGCCGCGAACGCCTCAATGTCGCTTTCCTCCATGGGCTTATCGAGCACGGCGAAATATCTTTTATACACGTTCTTTTTCGGCGACGTCATTTCATGAGCGAACTGTCCGTCATTCGTCAAAATCAAAAGTCCCTCCGTGTCAATATCAAGTCTGCCGACGGGGTACACGCCGAAATGCCTGTATTCCTCACCCACAAAATCGGTAACAACCGGATATTTTTTATCAAACACCGCGCTTACGCAGCCCGCCGGCTTATTCATCATAAGGTACACAAATTCGCGGTAGCAAAGCCTTTCCCCGTTCACTCTGACCTCCGCGCCATCCGGCACGTCCGTATCCGCCTTTTTCGCGATTTCTCCGTCAACGGTCACCGCGCCCAGCCGCACAAGCTTTTTAACCTCCTTGCGGCTCGCGTAACCGCAGCCGGAAATATATTTATCCAATCTCATTTTTACGTCCTCCGCAAGATAAAAATGCCCAAAACAGCAATGCTGTTTTGGGCGTTTCAAGCATTTAATTAATTGTACTGTTCAGCCAAAGCGTCGATTTCGCCGTTTTCCTTCATTTCGGCAAGAACCGCGTTGATTGCGTCAAGCAATTCCGTGTTGCCCTTCTGAACCGCTATAGCATACTCCTCCGTATCGAATACGCTCGGATCCTCAACAACCTTTAAATCGTTCTTTTCAGCCAATGCCTTGCCCGTAGCCGAGTCAACAACAACAGCGTCAAGCTTGCCGTTCTTTACGTCCTGAACAACGTCGATAGCTCTGTTTGCTCTTGTAATCTTATCCTCCGCAACGCCCAATGTTTCGGTAACAATCGAGTCGCCCGTATATCCCAAAACAACGCCGACTGTCTTATCGTTCAAAAAGTCGGCAGCCGACAATATATCCTCGTTATCCTGCGCTACAAGAATTACCTGCGATGCAACAAAGTATGTATCCGAGAAGTCAACGCTCTGCGCTCTTTCCTCGGTAGCGGTCATACCTGCCACTGCCATATCAATCTTGCCCGTCTTAACAGACGCTATAAGTCCGTCAAACTCCATATCCTCTATCACAAGGGTTTTGTCCATGCTCTCCGCGATTTTCAGCGCGATAGCAACGTCAATTCCGTCAAACTCGTCAACAAGTCCCTCGGACGTTGTGTACTCAAACGGCGGGAATGCCGCATTTGTACCCATAACAAGCGTGTCGTCGCTGCTGCCGCAGCCTGCGAGAGCCGCAGCTGCCATTACCGCCGCAGCCGACAATGATACCAATTTTACCAATTTCTTTTTCATTTTAAAATCCTCCAAAAAATATATTTTTATTTTAACACATACGTGCAAAATACATCACAAAACCTTGCTCAAAAACGATTTTGTTCTTTCGTTTTTGGGATTTGAGAATACCTCGTCGGGCGTTCCCTCCTCCTGAACAATACCCTCGTCCATAAACAAAACTCTGGAGCCTACCTCGCGCGCGAAGCCCATTTCGTGCGTGACAACCACCATCGTCATGCCCGCGTCGGCAAGGTCCTTCATAACGGACAGCACCTCGCCCACCATTTCCGGATCGAGCGCGGACGTGGGCTCGTCGAAAAGCATAATATCCGGCTCCATCGCGAGAGCGCGCGCAATCGCTATTCTCTGCTGCTGACCTCCCGAAAGCTGCGCGGGGTAAGAATCCGCCTTATCCTCAAGTCCGACTCTCCGCAAAAGCTCACGCGCTCTTTCTTCAGCCTCTTCGCGGCTTTTTTTCTTAACCTTTATCGGCGCGAGAGTTATATTATCCAAAATGCTCAGGTGCGGAAACAGATTGAACTGCTGAAACACCATTCCCATTTTCTCTCGAATCTTATTTACATTTGTTTTCGGAGCGGTGATGCTCTCGCCCTCGATAAGTATTTCGCCCTCGGTCGGCACCTCAAGCAGGTTAAGGCATCTCAAAAACGTGGACTTACCGGAGCCGGAGGGCCCTATGATTACAACCTTCTCACCCTTTTTTATATGCTGGTCTATTCCCTTTAAAACCTCCAGCTCGCCGAAGGACTTTTTCAAACCCGTAACCTTAATCATTTTCCGTCACTCCTATCTTCTATCGGACTTTCTCAGTCTTGCCTCAAGCTTATTGAGAATTGTGCTGAGTATCTTTATTACAACATAATAAATCACGGCAATGGATATAAGCGGGAACGCAAAATCATATGTAAGGCTCTGCACCTTTCTCGCCGCGCCGACAAGGTCAATGTTGGAAACCATACCTATAACGGCTGTTTCCTTGATAAGCACAATAAACTCATTCGCAAGCGCGGGCAGTATGTTCTTGATTGCCTGCGGCATGATAATGCTGACCATGGTCTGAGCGTGCGTGAGACCGAGCGAGCGTCCCGCCTCGGTTTGTCCGATATTTATCGAAAGTATGCCGCCGCGCACGATTTCCGCTATGTAAGCGCCGCTGTTAATGCCGAACGCGATAACGCCGACAAACCATTTTGCAATGGGTATATTCGCAAAAATTATGTAGTAGATTATCAAAAGCTGAACCATGGTCGGCGTGCCTCTGATAATATCCACATATACTCCCGAAATCGCCTTTAATACCTTGAATTTAGACAGCTTGCCCAATGCCGCGAGTATTCCCAAAATCAATCCCAGCAAAACCGCGAAAAGCGATATAAGCAGCGTGTAGCCCAAGCCGCTCACGAACCATCTCCAGCGTCCCTCAAGAATAAAGGTAGAGTTAAACGCGGAAACAAAGCCGTTCCAAAGTCCTATAAACCAAGCAGACATATTCTCAACTCCCCGTAAATTTTAATAATACCATAATATCAAAAATTCGCGCAAATAGCAATACTATTTTGAAAATTTTCTCAAACGGTGCATAATAATTCATGGTGTGAATAAATCACTTTCCAACACAGAAGTTATGGAATATTTCCGCGACAATATCGTCCGAAACGGTTTCGCCGGTTATTTCGCCCAGGGCGTCTATCGCGATGTTTATGTCGATTGACGCGATGTCCTGCGGCATATTCATATCAAGCGCCTCTACGGTTCTTCCGAGTGCCTCGCCCGCTTTGATAAGTGCCGTTTTGTGGCGCATATTTGTTATCACGCTCACATCGGATTTGGCGATTTCGCCAAGGTTGTATATCCTGCGGATTTCATCGGCAAGCTCGTCAAGACCTATTCCCGTTTTCGCGCTTATCTCTATCACAGTGCTTCCCGCCGACCTTGCTCTTACCGCCTCGGCGTATTTGCTCTGCCCGAGGTCGGTTTTGTTTATCAGAACAATCCTCTTTTTATTTTTAGTCGCGCGCAGTATTTCCGTGTCCTCGTCGTCAAAAAAGCTGCTGCCGTCTATCACCACGATTACAAAATCGGCGTCCTCTATGGATTTCCTTGACCTCTCCACGCCTATCCTTTCGACAGCGTCGTCGGTTTTCCGTATACCGGCGGTGTCAATCAGAACAAGCGGTATTCCGTCAAGATTTATATACTCCTCTATAGTGTCCCTCGTTGTTCCGGCTACGTCGGTAACAATGGCTCTTTCCTCGCGCGCAAGCGAGTTTAAGAGCGACGATTTGCCTACATTCGGCTTGCCGACTATAGCCGTTCTTATGCCGTCGCGCAGTATTTTGCCGCTGTCCGCGGTGCTTAAAAGCCTGTCAACCCTGCTTTTACATTCGGCGGATACGGCGCGTATACCGCTTACCGTTATATCCTCCAAATCCTCATCGGGATAATCTATGCTTACCTGCATTTGTGCCGCAAGATGCACCAGCTTTTTTCTCACCTCCCCGATTTCCTTGGAAAGCGAGCCTTCAAGCTGAGAAAGCGCATTTCTCTGCGCCGCCTCGTTTGTTGAATTGATAATGTCTATTACAGCCTCCGCCTGCGACAGATCTATCCTGCCGTTTAAAAACGCTCTTTTGGTAAACTCGCCGGCTTGAGCGGGATATGCTCCGGCGCGTATCAGCGCGTCAAGAACCGCCCTTGACACAGAATATCCGCCGTGGGTGCTGATTTCGACAACGTCTTCGCGCGTGAAGGTTTTGGGCGCTCTCATAAGCATCGCAAGCACCTCGTCTATCTTTTCTCCGCGCTCGTTTTTTATAAATCCGTAATGCACGGTATGCGTTTCGCATTCGGACAGCTTCCTCTTCCCGAAAAATACCTTGTCCGCTATTTTAACCGCATCCGCGCCGCTTACGCGTATAACCGCGATGCCTCCCACGCCCGCGGACGTTGATATTGCCGCTATGGTTCTTGACATTTACATCAATTCCTTTCCGTTTGTGTTTGCTTTGTTGGTGGTATCATGACTCATAAAATCTTTTACAAAAACAGATTAAATATTATATTATACAGCTTGACACCGAGCGTTTCTTTTTTATTTACATCCGGATAATCCTCCGTTATTGTCCATGTGTGTTCCCCGTCGAAATCAACATAACACATATAACCGAGTATTATCTGATTTGTTTCTCTTGATTTTGTTGTTTGGTAAAAGACTATATGCTGTATATCCGACTGTATTCGAATCCATTCAACATTGCAATTTTCAATGAGTGCATTCGCGTCATCATTATCAGCCATATCTTCCAAATAATAATCATGCGTGGCTGTATCGGAATATTCTTCAAGCACAGAATTAACAATATTATCGAACGATTCAATATTGTCATTTAAGCATTCCTTTAATTTGGATTGCTTGGTTATTAAGAAATTCCCGTTTGAAGAATATGTATGCTCAATACCGTAAAAGCTTATGCCGACATATGCCGCGATAATCAGTATCGCCAATATTAACGCCAAAATTTTTTTCATATTTATTCCCCCCCTATAATACCCGCTTGACAATCAATTTTCCTCCGACACATCAAGCGATTCATCTGTAACGCAGGTTAAGTCGTTATTCTTTGCGTAGGTTTCGGCGGCGCTGCCCTCGGCGCAGTATATTATGACGCTCGGGCAGTCGGCGAATATGCCGTCCTCGATAGTCGTTATGCTCGACGGGATATACACGCTCTCAAGCCTGATGCAGCTGTCAAATATGCTGTTGAGCTCCGTCATTCCGCTCGAAAGCCTCACGCTTATAAGCGATGTACATCTTTTAAAAGCATCGCTATAGACGCTTGTCACCGTATCGGGCAAAATTATCGAGGTTATGCCGCTTTTCGCGAACACGTCCGAGTCTATTATTGTTATCGGTATATCGTCAACCGTTTCCGGTACCGTTACATCGGTTTCCGTGCCGTTATATTCATAAAGCACGCCGTCTGTGCCCACTACCCATTCCATATCGTCAAGCTCGCCCGTATTTAAATCGTAAAACGGGATATTATAGTCAGCCGCCTCAAGATACGCCGTTGAATGCTTATAGCCGTAAACCGTGAGATTATCGTTTACCGGAACGCCTATCGAGGTTTCCATATTTGGGACAGTTACCTTTTTTACATTATCGCAGCCGTCAAACGGAGATCCGCTTAATACGGTTTTTTCTGTGCCGTAGGTTACCTCCTCAAGCGCATCGCAGTAAAAAAACGCTCTTGCGCCGATTGACGTGACATTTGAAAGGTCGATTTTGGTAAGCGATTCGCACCAAGCAAACGCAGCTGAACCTATTTTGACTACAGACTGCGGCAAATCTATCTCCGTAAGTGAGGTGCAGTATTCAAACAAATCTGAGCTTATTTCCGTAAGTCCCGTCGGCAGTGTTACTGTCTTTAGGCTTGTACATTCGTAAAATGCCGCCATTCCGATTGACGTTACCGTGTCGGGTATGTCTATCGTTTC
>JAJQAT010000125.1:0-2775 GCA_021203665.1 Bacillota bacterium | reverse complement strand
TCGGGTATGTCTATCGTTTCAAGCGATGTGCATGAGGCAAATACTTCGTTGTTTATTTCCGTGAGTCCGGACGGCAGAGTTATTATTGTAAGAGATTTGCACCCGTCAAAAGCACTTTCCCCTATCGTTGTGACCGTTTCAGGCAAGGTTATTTCCGTAAGCGATGTGCACGAGGCAAAGGCAGCGTCTCCTATCGTTGTAAGCGTTTCAGGCAGGATTATTTCCGCAAGAGATGTGCAGTGGCAGAATGCGTATTCCTCTATCGTTGTAACGGTATCCGGCAGGGTTACGCTCTCTATATTTTCTCCATTTTCGCTTATTTCAAAGGCGCTTGCCCCTATCACGGTTATCGTTTGTCCGTCTACCGTTTCGGGAACCGTTACATTCACGCTTGTTCCGGTGTACTCCGTTAGAACGCCGTCCTCAACCACAAATTCATTCTCCGGTGATGCCGTGGGCGTTGCTGTCGGCGCAGTGGTCGGTGATGCGGTCGGCTTCGGCGTGGGTGTGGGCGATGCTGTAGGTGTGGGTTTTTCGGTAGCGGACGGCATTTCCGCTCCGATTACGGCTTTTGCCGCCAGCGGCTCCTGCTCCTCGCTCCACAAATACACCGTGCCGCCGTCCTCCGCGCTTATCGCGCCGGAATATCCGTCAGCCGGAATTTCTATTTTTTCCATGCTTACCTTGGATAATGTATTATCCGCGTTGTATGACGCAGTGTAAAGCACGGCGCTTATCGGTTCTCCCGTGCGGTTTTTGATATTAACCGTGCCGTTTGCCGCGCTTATCGAATAGCCGAAAATATCCGGCAGATTAGCCGTTCTGACCGCTGCTTCGCCGTTATGCACGGTCTTTACGTAAGCGGCGGTTTCACGCTCGTCAAATTCGTCGTTTTCGTCATTTACATAATAGCTTATATGCGGCGGCTGATTATATCCCGCGTTTTGGCTCGCCACCTGCATACGGTAGGCGCGGTCATGCATAAGCGTGTAGAGCTTATTCTCGGTTTCGATAACCGTCGTGTATACGACAAGGCTCGCGTTATCCGTGCCGCGCGCGACAACCTCCTCGCGCCAGTCGCCGAAAAGGTCGGCGGTAAGGGCGGGGTTGTTTTTTGTTCCGTTATTTGTGACAACATTCCTAAATGATGATATTCTTCCGTCCTTGCCGGAAATCTTAATTTGACTTCCGCTGTCGCTGCTGCCTGTGCCGTCAAGCAGCTCATCATACATATTTCCGTCCCAGAAGATTCTGAAATTCGTTGAATCGGGAGTATATTTTTCCGTGTCGGATATGCTGCTTTCGCCGTAGGACGCGTAGCTTCCCGCGCCCCAAAGCTCAAAATATCCGTCGGTATAGCCGACGTTCGCCATCATGCCGCGTCCCGTGTCGCCGTCACCGTCTACATGAAAAATTTCCTCGCCGGTTGACGCGTCGTAGAGCGTCATGCCGTAGGGTGAGCTTTCGTGTACGCTGAAATATTCCATTCCCTCATGTACGGGGTCATAATCGGCAAGATGCAGCGCGTCGCCGTGACCGCGTCCGCTGCACCAAAGCACGGAAAAATCATTGTCAAGCGCAAGCGCGCCGCAAATTATCTCGTCACAACCGTCATCATCAACGTCGCCGACGGTCAGATTATGATTTCCGTTTCCGGCATATTGCGAGTTGCCGCTGTCGGACGTGTCAAAATCCGCAACCTCAACCAATCTCTTATTTACAAGATTGTACGCCGTGGCGGTGGTTTTCGCGTAATATCCGCGCCATGCCACCATTGACGGTGTTGCGCCGTCGAGATACGCGACCGCGCATAAATAGCGTTCGGAGCGGTTGCCCCAATCATCGCCCCACTCGCTGACCGTGCCGCGCGGGTGCGGGTAGTATATTGTGTCGAGCGCCGCGCCGGTGTCGCCTTGGAAAACGGTGTAATACTCGTCGCCCGACAGCACGCGGCCGCCCGTGTCGGCGGTGCCGTTTTCGCTGTGGCGGTAATCCTCGGTGTTATCGGTTGATTTAATCTCGTCTATCAGCGACGCTTCGGATATGTAATTGCCCTCGCCGTCAATCGTTCCGGGCGCGGTTTTCATCGCAAGCTCCGCCTTGCCGTCGAGGTCAAAATCATACGCCGCAATCTGCGTGAAATGCGCTCCGGCGTTTATGTTGATGCCCATATCAATGCGCCAGAGCTGCGTTCCGTCAAGCTCATAGCAGTCTATGTACACGTTTCCGTTATATTTCGCGTCCTTGCCGCTGTCGAATGAATTGGACGGTTCCCACTTTAGGATAAGCTCGTATTCTCCGTCGCCGTCCACGTCGGCGGGGGTTACGTCATTTGGCGAATAGGTGTACTCCTCACCGTCAAGGCTTGTGCCGCCCTCGGGACGGTTAAGCGGTATCGTGAGATATTGCTCGTCCCACACCGAAACAGTCTTGCCCGAGCTTATATCCTCACCCGACGGCACTACTGTGTAGGCGCTTCCGGCGGTCGTGTCGGTGTAGTTGGTGCTGTCCGAAACCTCCGCGATTTTTTCGCCGTCGCGGTAAACGTCAAATGCTGTGTCGTAATTCTCCGTACCCAACAGCCGCCACGACAGATATACCCCGCCGTCAACACTGACCGCCACGGTACCGCGGTCAAGGTACTCCATCTGCGCGGGTTGGTACGCGGCGTTTGCCGATACATCAGCAAGTGCCGATGTGAATAACGGCTGCGCCGCCGTAAGAAGCGCCGCTATTGCCGCCGCAAATAAAATCTTTTTTCTCATAATTATTACC
>JAJQAT010000058.1 GCA_021203665.1 Bacillota bacterium | reverse complement strand
ACATACAGCAAATTTTGATTAGTTTTAAGAAAAAATATATTTGAAAGAGCATGACGAAAAATGTTACTATTATTACAGAAATTAATTAAAATAACGGAGGGACGAAAATGATTTTGAAAAAAGTAATCAGCGCGTTATGCGCCGCCGCGGTTTTTACATCGGCACTCACGGCGGTGACCGTATCGGCGGACGATGAGCTTGAGGCGATTTCTTGCTCGCAAAGCGCGTCGTACATCAACAACGGCAGTGAGCAGGTTCTCACGCTGAACACAGCGGACGTTACAACGCCCGCTTCCATTTCGTGGAACACATTGTCCGGCGAATGGAAGGGTGTCGGCGTGCTTGAATTTGAGCTGCCGGCGATGGACCCGTCGTTTGTAAAATCGGCGGAGCTGACATACTCGGTGTATAACGGCTCATCAAGGAGCGGCGGAAGAACATATGATGTGTACACGGCTGATATAACAATCGACGCCGACACTACCATAGACACCTTGAATACGATTTCTCTTACCAATAGCATATACACCGGCGCGGAGGTCGCTCAGGGACAGACGCGCACGGACACCGTATCAAATACGGACACCCGCGATCACGTCAGAAGTATGGCGAACGCGGAGGATGAGAGCAAGGTACAATTCGCCTTTTCAAATTCATCGCAGGCGCTTGCGATTGACCCCTCCACGGCAACACTTAAAATTGTGCTTTACGGCGGCGGTATCGCGCTCGACACGCACGAAATGACAATGTATACGGCGGATTCTCCCATTGAGCTTGAGGTCGGAATTTACCAGGACGGAATAAGCGAGGATGACTTCGTATGGTCAAGCGATGATGAGAGCGTTGCGACGGTTGAGGACGGAGTTGTTACGCCGCACAGTGCCGGCACCGCGACAATCAGCGTCACGACCTCCGACGGAGAATATACCGATAGCTGTATATTTACCGTGCTGCAATCGGCTGAGGGTATCTCTCTTGACAAGTCGGAGCTTACGCTTTATACGGGCGGCAGCGCGGGAGAATTAACCGCGATACTTATACCCGAAAACACCGCCGACACATCCGTCAGCTGGGAATCGGACAATGAGGAAGTCGCGGCGGTATCGGATAACGGTATTGTAACGCCGGTTGCGGCGGGAACAGCCGTAATCACCGCGTCGTCGGCGAACGGAACAATTTCCGCATCGTGTGATGTAACGGTCAAGGAGCCGGTTGATGCCGAGAGTATAACCCTTGACAAAACAGATGTGTCGCTTACCAAATTCGGTTCAACCGTATCTCTCCATGCAAGCGTATATCCGGAGGACACCGACGGCATAATCACTTGGACGTCGGACAACACGGACGTAGCGGCGGTATATGACGGCGTAATAATATCAAACGAGGTCGGCAGCGCGGTAATAACCGCGTCAACCTCGAACGGCTTGACGGCAGAATGTACGGTCACCGTAAACGACGATGACAGCCTTATAACCAACGATATGTTTTACCGTGACACGGACGGAAATCCGATATATTCTCAGGGCGGCGGTATTTTCAAATTCGGCGATACATACTACTGGTACGGCGTGCGCTATACGGAGTCGGTTTCATATGTGGAAGATCCTCTGCAAAGTATGGACGTTGAGCACCCCGCCTTTGAGGCGTACACCTGCTACACCTCAAAGGACCTTGTAAATTGGGAATATCAAGGCGACGTCGCGACTCTCGAAACGCTCGGCGAAACGTGGACAGGCTGGGCAGGCAGAATGGGCGTTGTGTATCACGAGGGAACCGACAGATACATTCTTGTGTCGCAGTTTAACGGAACCATAATCGCAAGCGCGGACAACCCCTTGGGACCGTTTGAAAAGGAAAAGCTGTATTTTTGGGGCAGCTTGCCCTCTATAGCGAACAACGATACGGGCGACCAAACTATGTTCCGGGACGACGACGGCAAGGCATATATGATTTGCTCAAGCGCGAACGGCAGAGCGTACTTATATGTAGTGCCGATGGACGAGGACGCGGACTACTGCGACTTTGATTTTGACAATATCACGCAGATTGACGGCTCTACCGGAAGCTATTTCGCGGAGGACG
The DNA here is from genome assembly GCA_021203665.1 of Bacillota bacterium. Classification (GTDB taxonomy): domain Bacteria; phylum Bacillota; class Clostridia; order UBA1381; family UBA1381; genus Hominilimicola. Next base: position 11,723 of record JAJQAT010000058.1, on the reverse strand, counting down.
GCAGTGTCAAGACAAAGGATAAGGGCGGTATCGAGGGCGACTGTATGTTTAAATACAACGGCAAATATTACTTTACAGGCTCCGACCTATACGGCTGGCACGGCTCAAGAGTGTACGTGTTCCAATCCGACACAATAGACGGCAGCTATGATATACGTCCCGACTACAATATCAGCGAGGCGGATTCGACAAGAAAGCTGCCGTATATTATGAAAAACGTTGAGGACAGCTACGCGCATAATTCCCAGGCGGGATTTTATTACACGATAAAGGGCAGCGAGCAGGAAACCGTTATCTACTGCGGTGACCGCTGGAGCAGCTTCTGTTCAAACGGCTTGGGATATAATCAATGGGTGCCGCTGTCGTTTGAGGGTGAAAACGATACGCCTGTGTTCAACAATCTAAGTCAATGGAGGCTGAACGCCGAAACGGGCGAATGGAGCATCGCGGAGGGCAATAACTATATCGCCAACTCCTACTTCGACGCGGACAGAGTTGCCCTCAATGATTTGACCGGTTGGGATTGCAGCGACAACATCGATGGTACGGCAACGGGCAATGTCAAGGACAAACAGTACAGCGGCAAATATTCCGCAAGACAGAGCGCCGATGTTGACTATAAGGCGACAATGAAACAAACCGTGGAAAACCTGCCGGACGGCACATATACGCTCAGAGCAAGCGTTAAATCGAGCGGCGGTCAAAATGAATGCTTGCTTTACGCCGTTGCGGACGGTGAGAAATATTCGGTATCGCTCAAGAGTGAAATGTCCGATTGGACGGAGGTTGTCGTAAAGGACATCGTTGTCAGAAACGGCGAATGTGAGGTGGGTCTGTATTCCAACGCTTACGCGGGGAATTATGTAAGAATAGATGATGTGTACCTTACGCTGAACGCGGACAGCGCCGAGGTCATAGAAAATGAATTGGAATTAAGGGACGCGGACGGAAACACCGTCACGGCACTTTCGGCAAATACGGATGTGCGCGGATATTGCTCATATTACAACGATTCGTCCGTTACAAAGGATATTGCCGTTTATATGGCATACTATGACGCTGACGGAATTTTACAATCGGTAAAGCTGTCAAGAGCAGAAACACTTCCCTACAGCATAACCGAGATTGAAACGGATACACTGTCACTGCCTGACAGCACGGACGGTTCATTTGTTAAGCTGTTCCTTTGGAATGACGATTTAACGCCCGAATGCGGCGGCGTTAAAATAAATTAGTTCGTATTTGAGCTGACAAAAAAGCCGCGTAAATGCTTTGTAATACAACATTTATGCGGCTTTTAACCCATGGCGCGCCTGACAGGATTCGAACCTGCGGCACCCGGAATCGGAATCCGGTGCTCTATCCGACTGAGCTACAGGCGCATGAATATATTTTACCACATACCGGCGGCAATGTCAAACAAAATTACTCACTGTTTTTTTATATAAAAGCGTGTTTTTAGGCACATAGCTCTAATGCCGCAAGAAGGCAAAATTCTTTTGAGTAAGCCCTTTTTTCGTCTTTACTTACATTTATTTCACCTTTAAAGGGGCTTAAAGTAAATATATCTAACAAATTTAAAAATTATATTTGACATAAGTTTTAAAATGATGTATACTAACCTTAGTTTTAGTTGACACAATACCACGATGAACAGAAAGCTTTTTCTGTTAATACGAAAGGGGAATTTTAAAAATGACATTTGAACAGGCATTTTTGAAGATCAAAGAAAAGTTCAATGAGGCTGACGCGAGCAATACTTCTGATTTTGCAATTCAGGTAACCTTTACCGATGAAGATTGCGGAGGCACATTCTACGCCGAGGTTAAGGACGGCAAGCTTGCCGTTGAACCGTATAATTATTACGATAATGACGCTGTTCTTGATATTACCAAGTCGGCTCTGTTGGCGTTGCTTGGCGGCAGAATGAGTCTTGATAAGGTCATCGAGAACGGAGACGCATCCGTAAAGGGCGATTCTTCAAAAATAACCGACTGGAAAAACACAATCAAAAAGGCGTCCGCAAAGCCTGCCGCCGCTAAAAAGGCTCCGGCAAAGAAACCGGCAGCAAAGCCTGCCGCTGCTAAAACTACAGCTAAGAAAGAGACAGTTAAGGAAGCACCCGCAAAAACCACTAAAACAACAACAAAAGCAACCGCCGCGAAAACCACTTCGGCAGCTGCGAAAACAACAACTAAAACTGCTTCAAAAAAATAAATCATAAATGAAACAAAAGGTCATGCTCATTCAACGCATGACCTTTTTCATTGTTGTTTTTTAATTCGGGTTTATTGATTTAATTCCTTGTCAATCGCTTCCGCGGCGGCTTTGCCCGCGCCCATCGCAAGGATAACCGTAGCCGCGCCCGTTACAACGTCGCCGCCGGCGTATACGTGATCCTTTGTGGTTTTGCCTGTTTCCTCGTCAGCCACGATACAGCCGCGCTTATTCGTTTCAAGACCCTTTGTAGTCTTTCTGATAAGCGGATTCGGGGTTTGTCCTATAGCCACAACAACGGTATCTATATCAAGCATTTCCTCGCTGCCCTCAATGGGAACGGGACGTCTTCTGCCGCTCGCGTCGGGCTCTCCCAGCTCCATTTTGATAACATCAATACCGGATAACCAAGGTTTCTCTTTGCCAACAAACCTTGTGGGATTCTGAAGAAGCTTAAATACTATTCCCTCTTCCTCCGCGTGCATAACCTCTTCTTTTCTTGCCGGAAGCTCTTCCTTGCCTCGTCTGTATACTATGTACACGTTTTCGGCGCCGAGACGCTTCGCGGACCTTGCCGCGTCCATCGCGACATTACCGCCGCCGAGAACGGCGACATTCTTGCCGACATATACGGGCGTATCGTATTCGGGGAATTTATAACCCTTCATAAGATTGATTCTTGTAAGGAATTCATTCGCGCTGTAAACGCCGTTAAGGCTTTCGCCTTCTATACCCATGAACGACGGAAGTCCCGCGCCCGAGCCTATGTACACGGCATCGTAACCCATATCATCCAAAAGCTCATCAACCGTGAGCGTTTTTCCGATGATTACGTTTGTTTCAATGTCAACGCCCATAGCCTTAAGATTTGAAATCTCTTTTTGTACTATATCCTTGGGAAGTCTGAATTCCGGTATGCCGTACATAAGCACGCCGCCGGCGGTGTGGAACGCCTCATATACCGTTACGGCATAGCCTCTCTTTGCAAGGTCGCCCGCGACCGTAAGTCCCGAGGGACCCGAGCCGACTACGGCTACCTTTTTGCCGTTTAAAACAGGCTTTTCAATCTTTTCCTCGACATTCTTCATGTGCCAATCGGCAGCAAATCTTTCCAGTCTGCCTATGCCGACGCTTTCCTGCTTTATACCTCTTACGCACTTTGACTCGCACTGCTTTTCCTGCGGGCATACTCTTCCGCATACAGCCGGCAAGGCGTTTGTTTCCTTTATTTTTTGATAAGCCTTTTCAAATTCGCCCTCCGCGATAAACGCGATAAATTCCGGAATTTTTACGCTTACCGGACAGCCCTGCATACAAGGCTTATTCTTACAGTTAAGGCATCTCTTTGCCTCGTCTATTGCCATTTCCTCGGTGTAACCCGTGGTTACCTCAAGGAAGTTCTTGTTTCTTACATTTGGACATTGCTCCGGCATCGGATTTTTGTCCGCTCTCATATTAGGCATTTTCAAAATCCTCCCTTAATCAGTCTTTATGATTGGTTCTGCCGATTCTGCAGTGACCCTCTTCGCACGATCTTGCCTCGTACTCCTTAAACATTCCTCCGCGTTTCATGGCGCTGTCCCAATCAACCTTATGTCCGTCAAAGTCGGGGCCGTCCACGCAGGCGAATTTTGTTTCGCCGTCCACGATTATACGGCAGCCGCCGCACATACCCGTGCCGTCAATCATTACGGGATTCATTGAAACGGTTGTCGGAATATTATATTTTTCCGTTAATTTACAGACAAACTTCATCATTACAAGCGGTCCGATCGCGATAACCTCGTCAAACCTCTCGCCCGCCTCAATTTCCTTTTGCAGCATATCGGTTACAAAGCCCCGGTTGCCGTTTGAGCCGTCGTCTGTAGCGACGATAAGCTTATTTGAAACCTCTTTAAGCTCGTCCTCAAGGATAATCAAATCCTTGTTTCTGAAGCCTGTTATAACGGTCACGTCCGCGCCGAGCTTATGCAGCTTTTTTGCCTGCGGATACGCGATGGCGGTACCGAGTCCGCCGCCGATTACGGCAACCTTTTTAAGTCCCTCCAAAGGAGTGGGTGTGCCGAGCGGTCCCGCGAAGTCAAGAATTGTTTCTCCCTCCTCGACCGCGGATAAATCCCTTGTCGTCTTGCCTACAATCTGGACTATGATTGTGACTGTTCCCTTTTCCCTGTCAAAGTCCGCTATGGTGAACGGAACTCTCTCGCCGTATTCATCGATTCTCAATATGATGAATTGTCCCGGTTCAGCCTTTCTCGCAATAAGCGGAGCCTCAACCTCCATTAAAAAGATTTGCGGATTAAGCACATTCTTTTTAACAATTTTGTAAGCCATTATATCACCTCTTAAAATTAATTCATTTTTAATTATTTTTTGCGCCGTTAATTATCATATCATAATTTCCGGTCTTTTTCAACATTTTTACAAAAGTTTTCGATAAAATTGCTCATATCCGGCGCCGCTTCATTATAAAATTCAAATTCCTTGCCCGTTACCGGATGTACAAAGCGCAAATAGCAGGAATGAAGCATCTGACGCGGTATAAGCTCCTTATTTTCCTCGCCGTAAATCCAATCGCCCGCGAGCGGATGACCTATATGAGCCATATGAACGCGTATCTGATGCGTCCGTCCGGTTTCAAGCTCCATTTCAAGCAGGGTATATTCGCCGTACCTCTCAACCACTCTGTAATGCGTGACGGCTCTTTGTCCGTCCTCAGATACAACGCGGTTTATAACGCTGCCGTCCGCGCGCTTTATCGGCGCGTCAACCGTGCCGTCCTCGGATACGTCGCCGCAGACGATACACTTGTATTTTCTTTTGAGCTGCTTTGTCCGAATTTCATCACCGAGCCGCGCGTGAATATACGCGTTCTTCGCCACCGCCATAAGTCCCGAGGTGTCCTTGTCCAGGCGGTTTACCGCGCGGAATACGCGTTCCTCACCCTTGCTTTGAAAGTAGTACATAACTCCGTTTGCCAGGGAATTTTCATAATTCCCCATTGACGGGTGCGTCGGCATATACGGCGGCTTGTTGAGTATCAGAACGTCCTCGTCCTCGTACACAATGTCAAGCGGTATGTTTTTCGGAATAATATTCTTTGACGCGCCCTCGCGTAATGTTATCCTTAAAATATCTCCCGTTTTAACCGCATCAACCGTGCGGATATGTCCGCCGTTAAGACTTATGCCGCCGTCATATTTTTTTAAATCCTTAATCAGCGACGTTGACATCTTGAAATGCTGCTTAAGCACCGTTATAACATTTGATTTGTCATATTTATTTTCGATTTTATACTCAAAAACCCTGTCCATCAGTTGTTAAATCCGTTCAGCAGCTTTGTCGCGTATGACGGGTTTACCTCCTCCCAGTCGAAGCTGTAGGGCTTAACTCCCGATTCCCTTAGCTGAATATCAATGGTATCATACGTTTCCTTGGGTACGGTTGACGTGTATGTTTGGTTCTCTTTCTTGTCGTAAACCATAAACTCAACATAGCCGTTCTCGTATTTGCCGAAACGGCATACCCTCTGTTCCGCCTTTTCAATGTCCTGCGACAAAATCATTAGCTTTATAACCTCTATAGTCTTATCGCTCATATTATTGTCGAAAATAAGGATTTTTTCAAGAAGCTCGTTATAATCCGCAACAAAACGAAGATTATACCCCTCCATTTTTTCAAGCTCTCCCGATTCCTTTGACGCTTTCCGCATATTATCAAAAAGCTGCTGCTTTAAAACGGGGTCGCTGCACGGCGTGAATGAAATCATAAGACGCTTTTCCTCGTCGTGGTACAGCATAGGCGTAGGCATAAGCGCCCTATACGAGCAGGACGGGCAATTAAACATATTTATCTTTCCCCTGAGCAAATCCTGCTTTAAATCCTCGCTGTCCTTTACGGTTATCGAATTCCATACGGTGACCTCGCTCATTTGCCCGCACTGCGGACATCTTACATTCTGTTTTAAATTAAGGCTCATATTTCACTACCTCCGTATGCAAAATTATTTTTCTCATCATTTTATCCGCCGCAACCATAATTCCGAGCTTGGCGCTTTCATATGTCAGTCCGCCCTGCATATACGCGATATACGGCGGCTTAATCGGAGCGTCGGCTGATAATTCTATTGACGCGCCCTGAACGAACGCGCCCGCCGCCATTATAACGGGGTCGTTATATCCCGGCATATCCCACGGCTCGGGCGTTACAAAGCTGTCCACCGGCGCGCCCTTTTGTATTCCCTCGCAAAAGGCGATTACCTTATCTGCGCTGCCGAATTTTATCGACTGAATTATATCGTGGCGAATTTCGTTCGGTTTCGGGTCAACCTCAAAGCCGAGCTTGTCAAACACCGCACTGCAAAGCACCGCCGCCTTAAGAGCCTGCGACACGGTATGCGGCGCCATAAAAAGTCCCTGGTACATCTGCCTGTTAAAGCCGAGCGACGCGCCCGCCTCCTTGCCTATTCCGACGGATGTAAGCCTATACGCGCAAAGCTCTACATATTTTTTCTTTCCCGCGATATACCCGCCCGTCGGAGCGAGTCCGCCGCCGGGATTTTTTATAAGCGAACCGGCGATAAGGTCCGCGCCGAAAGCCGTAGGCTCCTCGGTTTCAACAAATTCGCCGTAGCAATTATCCACTATGCAAATTGTTTCGGGAGATATTTTCTTCACAAACTCAATCAGCGCGCCTATCTCCCCCGCGCTGTAGGTCGGGCGCCAGCCGTAGCCCTTACTGCGCTGTATCGTAACCGCCTTGACACTCTTATTCGTGAGAGCCGTTTCTATTTGCTTTAGGTCGGGTGTGCCGTCCGGAAGCAAATCAATTTGTTCGTACCTTACGCCGAAATCCTTAAGAGAGCCGTTACCCTCCTCGCCCTGTATTCCTATTACCTCCTCAAGCGTGTCATACGGTTTTCCGGTTACGGACAAAAGAGTGTCGCCCGGGCGGAGAACCGCGAACAGCGCCGTTGAAATCGTGTGTGTTCCCGATATAAAATTATGGCGCACAAGCGCGTCCTCCGCGCCCATAATATCGGCATACACTCTGTCAAGAGTATCCCGTCCCAAATCGTCATAGCCGTATCCCGTGGTAGCGGTAAAATGGCTGTCCGACACGCGGTTATCCGCGAATGCCTTCATCACTCTGAGCTGATTTATCTCGCATATGTTTTCTATATACTCGAACCGGTCCTTTATCTCCTTTTCCGCGTCGTCTACGAGCCTTAAAGTCTCCGGCGATATGCCGAAGCTTTCACTTATAAATTTATGCTTGTCCATCGGTAAATATATCCTTTCGTAATCCCTTATTAACCCGTTTATTATACCACTTTGATAATGCTGCGTCAAGAAATTTGTTCAATGTTGGGGCGTATCTGTTGACTGCACAGACTTATATTTCATTTTTGCAATAAAAATACGGCTCGAAGCCGGTCCGAACCGTATTTCATATTTACGAGTTTTGCTTTGTATAATTAAGAAGTCCGCCCGCGTAAAGCATTTCCTTTTGACGCTCCGATAGGTCAACCTTAACGTCAAAGTCAAAGCCCTTTGTAGCGTTTGTCACCTTAACGATATTGCCCTCGGAAATCTGCTTGCCGACGTTTTCGATTTTAAGCTCGTCAAGCTGGTCTATCCTGTCATAATCAGTCTCATCGGCAAATGTCATCGGCACAATGCCTGCGTTTATCAGGTTAGCCATGTGTATTCTTGCGAATGATTTAACGATTACCGCCTTAACTCCGAGATAAAGAGGCGCAAGCGCCGCGTGCTCTCTCGAGGAGCCTTGACCGTAGTTTGAACCGCCTATTATTATACTCTTGCCCATTTCAAGCGCTCTGTCGTGGAATTTTTCATCGCACACCGCAAAGCAATACTCCGAAATCTTGGGAATATTTGAACGAAGCGGAAGAATTTTAGCTCCGGCGGGCATAATGTGGTCTGTTGTGATATTGTCGCCGACCTTTAACGAGCATTTCGCGTCTATTGTTTCCGCAAGAGGCTCCGATACCGGGAACGGCTTGATGTTGGGACCTCTTAACACTTCAACACTGTCCATATCCTCCGCGGCAACCGGCGGAACAATCATATTGTCGTTTATTGTGAACGTATCCGGCAGTGTAATATCCGCGGCGTCGCCGAGACTTCTCGGGTCCGTAAATACGCCCGTAAGCGCCGAAACGGCAGCCGTTTCGGGAGAAACAAGATAAATTTGACCGTCCTTTGTGCCGCTGCGTCCCTCAAAGTTTCTGTTAAAGGTTCTCAACGATATACCCTTTGAATTGGGCGACTGACCCATACCGATACACGGGCCGCACGCGCTTTCGAGGATTCTCGCGCCGGCGTCTATCATTACGGCAAGCGCGCCGTTGTTCGCAAGCATATTAAGCACCTGCTTGGAGCCGGGAGCGATTGACAGCGACACATCGGGGTGAACCGTCTTGCCCTTTAGAATATGCGCAACCTTAAGCATATCCAAAAGGGATGAGTTTGTGCATGAGCCTATACAAACCTGGTCGATTTTTTGACCCTCAAGCTCCTTGATTGATTTAACATTGTCCGGCGAATGAGGACAAGCTGCAAGCGGCTCAAGCGAGCTTAAATCTATTTCCACAATTTCATCATATACGGCGTCCGCGTCGGCGCACAGAGGCGTATAATCCTGTTCTCTGCCCTGCGCTTTAAGAAATTCATGCGTTGTTTCGTCGGACGGGAATATTGACGTCGTAGCGCCAAGCTCCGCGCCCATATTTGTGATAGTGGCTCTTTCCGGAACGGAAAGCGTCTTTACGCCCTCTCCGCAGTATTCAATTACCTTGCCGACTCCGCCCTTGACGGAAAGTCTTTTCAGCACCTCAAGAATTACGTCCTTTGCGGCAACCCACGGCTGAAGCTTTCCCGTAAGATTTACCTTTACCACCTTGGGGCAGGTAATATAATATGTTCCGCCGCCCATTGCCACGGCGACATCCATACCGCCCGCACCGATTGCTATCATGCCGATGCCGCCGCCCGTCGGCGTATGGCTGTCCGAGCCTATAAGAGTTTTGCCCGGAATACCGAAACGCTCAAGATGCACCTGGTGACAAATTCCGTTGCCCGGTCTTGAGAAATATATGCCGTGCTTTTTGCAGACACTGCCGATGAATCTGTGGTCGTCCGCGTTTTCAAAGCCGCTCTGCAATGTGTTATGGTCAATATATGCGACCGAACGCTCCGTTTTTACTCTGGGTACGCCCATTGCCTCAAATTCAAGATACGCCATTGTTCCCGTGGCGTCCTGAGTAAGCGTCTGGTCAATTTTGATACCGATTTCACTGCCCTTTATCATCTCGCCCTCAACAAGATGAGCGGATAATATTTTTTCGGTTAATGTAAGTCCCATGATAATCCCTCCGTATTATGAATTTTCTATGTTATATATTATTTTAATACAAATTGCGGGTGTTTGTCAAGCGTAACACTACCATTAACACAACCAATATATTGCGCATATAATACTGTGGAGGTGTGAAAAATGCTCAATATATGTCTGCTGACCGTAATTATGGTCTTGTGCGTGTTAGGAATTTATTTCCTGTCAAGGGAAATTATAGCGGCTGTTTTGAAAAACAATACGCGCTCGTGTGTTGTGATTGAGGTCCTCGGCGGCGCAAGCGGCGTTGAGGATACAATACGCACGGCGCTAAGCGCAAATCCCGAAAGCGAAATAATCGTGATGAACAAAAGCGGTGATGATGAAGTAAGCGGCATACTCGCCAAGCTGTCAGCCGACAGCAGCCGCGTGCATATTAAAGAGGCTCCAGCACTGTCGATATAAATGCAGACAGCGTATATGCAAAAAAGTCAGACTACAGCTTTGCAGTCTGACATTTTTGTATGCTTTTTGATTAAATAATCAATCTTTTTTTACGTCTTCGCATTTTTGACAGCAGAAATCGCATTTGTTTTCCGCCGGTGCTTCACCGTTACGCTTTTTGTAATCGTTTATCGCGGACTGTATAGCCTCCTCCGCGAGAACGGAGCAGTGAATTTTTTCCTTCGGAAGTCCGTCAAGCGCCTCCATAACGGCTTTATTTGTAAGGGAAAGAGCCTCGTCAACCGTTTTGCCCTTTACCATTTCCGTTGCCATTGAGCTTGTTGCGATTGCCGCTCCGCAGCCGAACGTCTTAAACTTTACGTCCTTTATCACGTTATCCTGAATATCCATGTATATTTTCATTATATCGCCGCATTTGGCGTTTCCGACCTCGCCCACGGCGTTCGCATTCTCTATTTCTCCGACATTTCTCGGATTTGAAAAATGATCCATTACCTTTTCACTGTACATAATCAATTATCTCCTTTCTCTACGCCCTCATATAGCGGCGACATATCTCTGAGCCTTTGTATAATAGGCGGAAGAGTTTCGATAACGTAATCGACGTCCTCCTCCGTGGTGTCCTCTCCGACACTCAATCTGAGCGAGCCGTGCGCTATCTCGTGCGGAAGTCCTATCGCGATAAGGACGTGCGACGGGTCAAGAGAGCCCGAGGCGCACGCGCTGCCGCTCGACGCGGCTATGCCCTTCATATCAAGCATCATCAATATCGATTCGCCCTCAACATATTGGAACGAAAAATTTACATTATTGCATAATCTTCTGTCGTCATCGGGTCCGTTAAGACGGCAGTACGGAATATTTTTCCTTATACCCTCGATAAGTCTGTCGCGCATTTTTCTCATATGCGCCGTGTTTTCGTCAAGGTCGTTTACCGCGATTTCAAGCGCCTTTGCAAGACCGGCGATGCCGGCAAGATTTTCCGTGGCGGCTCTTTTTCCTCTTTCCTGTCCGCCGCCGTGAATGAGGTTGTCAATACGCACGCCGTTTCTTATATACAGCATACCCACGCCCTTAGGTCCGTGGAATTTATGCGCCGACAATGAAAGCATATCCACGCCAAGCTCGCTCACGTTAATTTTCATATGACCTATAGCCTGTACCGCGTCCGTATGGAATATTACCTTATGACGCTTAGCGATTTCCGCTATTTCCTTTATGGGCTCGATTGAGCCTATCTCATTGTTCGCGGTCATCACGGATATAAGAATCGTCTTATCCGTAATCGCGTCCTCAACGGCTTGCGCGCTTACGATTCCGTATTCATCAACATCAAGGTAGGTAACCTCAAAGCCGTGCTTTTCAAGATACTCGCAGGCGGAAAGAATGGCGTGATGCTCTATCTTCGTCGTTATAATGTGATTGCCCTTTTTGCTGTTCGCATAGGCAATTCCCTTTATCGCCCAGTTGTCCGCCTCACAGCCGGAGCCTGTGAAATATATCTCATTCACATTTTCGGCACCTATGCTTTTCGCAACGCTTTCACGCATTTTATAAAGCGCCTGCTCGGCATCTCTGCCAATCCTGTAAAACTTCGACGACGCGTTGCCATATATGTCTGTATAATACGGAATCATTGCGTCCAAAACCTCTTTTTTCATTGAGGTTGTCGCATTATTATCCAT
>JAJQAT010000040.1 GCA_021203665.1 Bacillota bacterium | reverse complement strand
AAATAAGACAGGCTAACGATATGGGTGTTATTTGCGGCGTAACGACAAATCCGTCGCTTATAGCTAAGGAGGGCAGAGATTTTGTCGAGGTGGTTAAGGAAATAACAACCATCGTGGACGGACCTATCAGCGCGGAGGTTATCTCTCTCGAGGCTGACAAGATGGTTGAGGAGGCTAAGCCTCTCGCGGCTATCAATAAGAACATCGTTATCAAAATTCCGATGTGCGCGGAGGGTCTTAAGGCTGTTAAGCAGCTTACAAAGCTCGGCATAAAGACTAATGTAACTCTTATTTTCTCGGCTGCTCAGGCGCTTTTGGCGGCAAGAGCGGGCGCGACATATGTAAGTCCGTTCCTCGGCAGACTTGATGACATCGGTTCAAACGGAATGATTCTTATCGAGGAAATTTCCGACATATTCAAGCTGCACGACATCAAAACCGAAATTATCGCCGCAAGCATCAGACATCCTATCCATGTTATCGACGCGGCAAGAGCCGGCTGCGATATTGCAACCGTTCCCTATAAGGTAATCGCTCAGATGATTAATCACCCGCTTACAGACAAGGGTATCGAGAGATTCCTTAAGGATTGGGAAACAGTTCCGAAAAATTAATAAAACAGCAAAAGAGGGACACTAAAATTTAGCGTCCCCTTTTTAGTGTCCCTATTGTGCGTTTTCCTTTGTTCTCTTTATGATTTTCAGTCTTGTATGCTCCTCGCGCTCCTTTTCCTCAAGCGCGTTTTGAATATCCTTCGCCAGGCTCTCATAAAGAGGTATCGTGATATTTTCAAGAGCGTTCGCTCTTTTCTGCGTCTTTTTGATATTCATTGCCAAACGGTATACGGCGTTTTCAATTTCGGTAAGGCGTATTGTCATCACCTTTACCTCATTGAATTTTACGCTCGCCTCGTCAAGCGCCGCCGAGGTGCCGCGAAACGCGTAAGCGGGTCTGCTCTCCGGCTCATCGGCTTTGACAACCGGAATTTCAACACCCATAACGCTGCGTAAATCTATCCTTATGCTTTCCTCAATCACGGCGGAGCGCGCAAGAGTCTGAACGGCGTTCACTCCCATAATTACGTTCGCCGATTCAAGCGCCTTATACGCCGCGGCAAAGGTTTCCTCGATTTGCGTCTCGACCTCCTTTGCCTCCTCTATCAAAAGCATCATTTCTCTTATAAGGATATTTCTTTTTTTATCAAGCATTTCATAGCCCTGCTTGGAAAGACGCAGCGTGTTTTTTGCCGTCATCAGATTTCCCTTGGTAGGCGCTAGGTTTTTCTGCATATCAATCATATCCTTTCTTTTAATACTCGAACGCGCGTTTGTTTACTCCGCCGGTTTATAATACTTTTCAAGCATCTCGTCGCTCACTCTGTCAAGCTCGTTCTTAGGCAGCATACCCAAAAGCTGCCAGCCGAGATCGAGAGTTTCCTCGATACTTCTGTTTTCGTTTTTTCCCTGCGAAAGGAATTTCTCGTCAAAGGCTCTGCCGAATGCGATATATTTCTTATCCATATCGGAAAGCTCATCCTCGCCTATGACGGACGCAAGGCTCTTCGCGTCCTCAACCTTTGAGTACGCCGCGAAAAGCTGATTTGACAAATCCGGATGATCCTCCCTTGTAAAGCCCTTGCCTATGCCGTCCTTCATCAGACGCGACAGCGACGGCAGAATGGACACCGGCGGATAAACTCCCTTTAGGTGCAAATCTCTGCCCAAAACAATTTGTCCCTCCGTGATATATCCGGTAAGGTCGGGGACGGGGTGCGTAATATCATCGTTAGGCATCGTAAGTATCGGCACCTGAGTAACGGAGCCTTTGGCGTCCTTTATAATGCCCGCGCGCTCATACAGCGACGCAAGGTCGGAATACAAATAGCCCGGGAATCCCTTTCTTGACGGGATTTCGCCCTTTGACGACGAAATCTCACGCAGTGCCTCCGCGTAGGACGTCATATCGGTAAGTATTACAAGCACGTGCATATCATGCTTGAACGCGAGATATTCCGCGGCTGTAAGCGCGCAGCGCGGAGTGATGATTCTTTCCACGACAGGGTCGTTTGAAAGATTCAGGAACATTACAACCTTTCCCAAAACTCCGCTCTCCTCAAAGGATTTCTTGAAATAATTCGCGACGTCGTGCTTAACTCCCATCGCCGCGAATACTATCGCGAATTTATCGCCGTTTTCATCATCGGCGTCAACCACCTTAGCCTGACGCGCAATCTGCACCGCCAAATCATCGTGCGGCATACCGTCGCCCGAAAAGATTGGCAGCTTTTGTCCTCTGATAAGCGTCGCAAGGCAATCTATCGACGAAATTCCCGTTTGAATAAAGTTATTCGGATACTCTCTCGAAACAGGATTTATCGGCTGACCGTTTACATCGCGCACCTCGTCCGCGAAGTATTCGCCCAGTCCGTCTATAGGTCTGCCCACGCCGTCAAGAGTTCTGCCCAGCATTTCCTTTGAAAGCGGCAGACGCATAGGCTCTCCCATAAATTTTGTTTTTGTATTGGTAAGCGACAGGTTCGATGTACCCTCAAATACCTGTATAACCGCCTTGTCGCCCGCTATCTCAATAACGCGTCCTATTCTTTTAGTGCCGTCGTCAAGAGTAACCGTTACCATTTCCTCATAAAAGGCGTCGCTTACTCCGTCGATAACCGCCAAAGGACCCTGAATATTATTAAGACCCATATATTCTATTGCCATATTTTATCCATCTCCTTTAGCTCTCGTGATTGTATACCAAATTATCAAATGTTTCATTGATTTTTCTCGCAAGCTCGTGGAACGGAGCGTCTATGTTCTCGTTTCTTATGCTGTACTTAATTCTTATTATATCATCGGCAATTCCGCTTTCGCTTACCTTTGAAAGCACTATGCCCTTTTCGACGCATTCCCTTATTCTCTTGTCAAACAGAAGTATTATATCCATCATTTTATTCTGCTTTTCAAGAGGAACATATGTGTCGTCCGCGTGGAACGCGTTTTGCTGCAAAAATCCCACTCTGATTGTTCTCGCAACCTCAAGAGTCGCCTTTTGGCTGTCCGGAAGAACGTCCGCGCCGATAAGCTTAACTATCTCCATAAGGCTCGATTCCTCCTGCAATATCGCCATAATCTTATTTCTCTTGGCGATAAAATCGTGAGATACATTCTTCGCGTACCAGTCGGTGAGGTCGTCTATATACTCGCTGTAGCTGTTGAGCCACTGTATAGCCGGATAATGGCGCGCATAAGCAAGGGACTTATCAAGCGCCCAGAAGCAGCGGATAAATCGCTTTGTATTCTGCGTTACCGGCTCCGAAAAGTCGCCGCCCTGCGGTGATACCGCGCCTATAATAGAAACGGAGCCCTCCGTTCCGTTAAGATTTGTCACATAACCGGCTCTTTCGTAAAACGCCGAAAGTCTTGACGCGAGATAAGCCGGAAAACCCTCCTCCGCGGGCATTTCCTCAAGACGTCCGGATATTTCACGCAGTGCCTCCGCCCAACGCGATGTCGAGTCCGCCATAAGAGCCACGTCGTAACCCATATCGCGGTAATAT
The DNA here is from genome assembly GCA_021203665.1 of Bacillota bacterium. Lineage (GTDB taxonomy): Bacteria > Bacillota > Clostridia > UBA1381 > UBA1381 > Hominilimicola. The sequence goes on along the minus strand of JAJQAT010000040.1, from coordinate 10,281 downwards.
TCCGCTATGGTCACGCCCGTGTATATGCTCGCCTCACGCGCCGCAACCGGCATATTTGAGGTGTTTGCTATAAGTACCGTTCTGTCAAGCAGGGGTCTGTTTGATTTCGGGTCGATAAGCTCCGAAAATTCGTCCAAAACCTGCGTCATTTCGTTGCCGCGCTCTCCGCAGCCGATATATACTATAATATCGGCGTCGCACCACTTCGCAAGCTGATGCTGATTCATGGTTTTTCCCGTTCCGAATCCGCCCGGAATAGCCGCGGTGCCGCCCTTTGCCAGCGGGAACATGGTGTCCATAACTCTCTGACCGGTCACAAGCGGCTTTGAAATAGGCTGACGCGTTGAATACGGTCTTGCCTGCTTTATCGGCCACCTCTGCTTCATTGTGATGTCGATAATCTCATCATCGTACTTTACCTTTGCAATCACGTCCGCTATGGTATAATCGCCGTCCGGAGCAACCCAGTCAAGCTTGCCCTTTACATTCGGCGGAATCATTATTCTATGCTCGATAAGGCTTGTTTCCTGCGTCACGCCTATAACGTCGCCCGCGGTGACATAGTCGCCGGCGCTCATCTTAAATTTTACATTCCATTTCTTTTCTTCGTCAATATTATTAACCTTTACTCCGCGCTCTATAAATGAGCCGGAAATGCCTCTTATTTCCTTAAGCGGTCTTTCGATACCGTCGAAAATATCTGAAAGTATTCCGGGAGCAAGCGTTATTGACAGCGGTCCGCCCGTGCCGACAACCTTTTCGCCCTTTTTAAGTCCCGTTGTTTCCTCGTAAACCTGAACAACGGTGGTGTCGGAGGTTACGCCGATTACCTCGCCGATAAGCTCCTCTTCGCCGACGTATACCATTTCCTGCATTTCAAAGGAATCCGAACCCTTTACCTTTACAACCGGACCGTTTATACCGAATATCTGACCTTCTGTATTAGCCATCTAAACTCATCCCTTTCATTTGTCTTAGCTGAGCGCCAACCCGCTCGTTTGCAGGAATTTCTGTTTCTGCTCCGAAAGCATTTCCTTGAACGAATAGTCCACGGAAACCTTTCTGTCCGTGTCCAGCACCTTTGCGCCGCCGATAAAGTCGCGCTCCGGCGATGCCTCAACCGTCAGCCTTGACGTTTCCGGAATTTGTTCTATTTTTTCCTTTAGCTTAATGTCGTCGGAGGAGATATAAATGGTTTTTGCGCCCTTTCCCACCTCGAACAATGCCTTTTCGATTTTTGAAAGCAGCCATTCCTCATAGTCGCCGCTTTTTATAAATTCAACCAATTTTTCGCGCGACGCTTTCATTACCTCGTTTATAATTTCCTCGCGTCTTAATATAAGCTTTTTCTTTGCGTCAAGCTCCGCGTGAAGAACACGCTCGTTCGCGTCCTTCTGCGAATCCTGAATATTTTGCTGTATATGCTCATACGCGTCCTGCAAGTACTCGTTTTCCTTTGCGTCAAGCCTTTCCGAATACTCTCTTTGCACGTTATCAAGCAATTTATCGCGTTTATCCTGAGCATCCTTAAGCACAAGAGATGTAAAATTATTCAGTTTTTCCGTTAAATTATTGCTGTCCACAATTTTTTACCTCCCAATTACAGCTTTAAGCCGATAGACTCCTGAACCATACTGTTGATACTGCCGGCAATATCACGGCTTCCGTGACGGTCGGGTATCTCTATTATCAGCGGAGTATGCAGCGTGAGCTTCAGATTATTAAGATAGTCCTTTACCATTGCAGCCGCCTTTTCCGTGAATATCAGAATACCCAGCTCGGGGTCCTCGACAGCCTTTTTTATTTCCTCGGTAATTGTTTCGGCGTCGTGCGCGACGCAGCCCTCAATACCGACAAGTCGCATACCGATTTGCGTGTCTATGTTATCGCTGATTAAATACATTTTCATAAAACCGTCATTCCTTTCGGGCTGATTTTTATCAGCTATTAAGGATAAGTATGGAAATTACAAGACCGTAAAGAGCGATACCCTCGGCAAGAGCAACGAATATAAGCGTTTTACTCATAATGCGCTCGTGCTCCCCCAGCGCGCCGATCGCAGCCGACGCAGCCGACGCAACGGCGACACCGCCGCCGACGCAGCTCAGTCCCGTTGAAAGCGCCGCGCCGATCAATTTAAGTCCCTCGCCCACAGTAAGACCTGTCGTTTCACCTGCCGCAAGAGCGGTAACTCCGCCGCCGAGCGTGCAAATAACCGCGACGCCGAGAACGGAAAAGAATGAAATCGCGTTCATCAAAAGGCATTCCTTGCCCTTTCTCTTGCCTGTCTTGTAGTATAATACTACGGGTACTATAACTGTAAGTGCGATTAAAGCGAATAATATTTTCATTAACATTTTGATTACCTCCAATAATACATTTTTATTTATCCTTTAATGATGTAAATTCTCTGCCGCGTCCGGTAAAGTATCTTGAGAACATTTCGTAATATTCAAGACGCAGAACCTGTATTCCGACGATAAGTCCCTCAAGCACCATAACCAGCGCGTTGCCGATTATCTGCACGATGACTCCGCCTGCTCCGCCGCCCTGAGACAGTATCGAAACAACCATCATCATACCGACGTGGACTATGGCGAACGCGCCTATTCTCAGGAACGAGATTGTGTTTGTGAAAAAGCTCAAAACAACCTCGAACATTTCAAACAGATTTTCCACAAAGAACATACCGGATTTCGGCAGCCAGTTCTTTTTGCCGTTTACAAGCTTTCCGAGCGGCTCGCATAAGTACATCGCGAGAAGCGCTATCACTATAAGCGTTACAAATACAAAATTCGGTATGCCCCATGACAGGAACATATTGCCGACAAGGAGCAGCACGCTTAAATAGAACACAAGTCCCGCCGCGCCGTTATGCCCGAAGAGCGCCGCGCCCTTGTCGCGGCTCTTTACAGAATTTATGATATTCAGTACCAAACCGAATATGATTATAATAACACCCATCGCGATTGTGCCGCCGAGCATCAGCGCTATCTGATTCATAGGATTAAGCGACGGCGTATGGAACAGAGCGGGAATTATTTCCTCGTCACCGAAAAAGCTGCCGTACACAAATCCGAATACGGTACCGGAAAGTCCTACCCAGCCTACTATTCCGGCAAGGTCCCATTTTCTTACCTTGTATACTATAAATCCCAGTATGGCGAGCACAAGGCTCTGTCCGACGTCGCCGAACATTATACCGAAAAACAATATATATGTTACGGCAAGAATAGGTGTCGGGTCGATTTCGTTATAGCTCGGAAGTCCGTACATTTTTACGAACATTTCAAACGGCTTGAATACCGGATTGTTTTTGAGCTTGGTCGGCGGCTGTATGTTCCTGACGGTTTCGGGGTTTTCCATATAGAACATCACCGTATCGCCGGACGCGGTAATTTCCTTTTCAAGAGCCTTGGCGCTCTTTTCGTCCATCCAGCCGACCACATAGAAGAACATATCTCCGTGTATCGCGTTTCGCCTTACCTCGGCGAATTGATGCCGCTTTCGCGCAAGATTATATATGCCGCAAATTTTATCGGCTATGCTTGAGAGCATATCGGCGGTTTTTTTGCTGTTTTCCTCAATTTGCTCTTGAAGCTCCCGATTTTCCTTTTCAAGCGACTGCTTTATCTCATACGGAGTGCCGACATATTCCCGCGAAATATCGACGGGCTCAAAATAAAGCGAATTGAAAACCTCCTCGATTTTCCTTTCCTTTAAAAGCGGCGCGAAATAAAATCCCCATACGTCTGTGGTGTCCTCCGCCGTTTTTACAAAAAAGGTTTCGATGTCGTCAAGATATGTTACAAGCGTCTTATATCCCGCTTTCGGAATATGTCCGAATTTGCAGCGGATAAATTCAAAATTCATAATTTTAGACAAGTCCACCTCAACCGACTGCATCAAATCAAGCTGTGCTATCGCCGTATTGTTCGCCTCGATTTTTTCGGAAAGCTCCTCGTCCTGCTTTGTTTCAGCCTCTATATGAATATTTATATCATCAAGAAAATCCCGCATTTCCTGAAGCGTTGTCGTTTCGGGCGCGATTATTTTATCCTTGACGGTATAATTTGCCAGCTTTATAATGCTCTGCGCGTTTTTTGCAATCATGTCATACTCGTTATTGTCCTCAAAGCTCTTCAGTCTGCCTCTGTTGGTAATGACGGACATGGCATTTTCCAGATGAATATCTCTGCCGTACACATATTTTTCCACGATAGTGTCAAACTCGGCTATCTGACCGGATATTGTCACGGCTTTCATCTTAGTTATAGACATTTTATCCCTCCTCTACCTTATACCGATATGTCCGCGGATAGATTCGGTGTTTATACTGTATCTTATCCCTTCGATTATGGTAGTAATATTTTTCAGCTCAGTTTCCTTTAAATTTAAGTACGCGTATACCGCCGCCATGGACTCGCTGTGATTTACGAATATGCTTTTGGATAATTTATTATAAATATACCTGTAATTTTCCTCGGGAAATCTTTCCTCGCCGCATCCCTCAAACAGCGCGCCGTACACGGTTGAGCGGTTGACCGTATCCGTAAATTTTTCAATGCTTTCGGCGTTTACAAGCTGCCGCATAACATCCTCCGAAATCCTGTAGCGTATCGGAAGGATATACGTGAAAATTATTTCATTCGGAAATTTAAAATATTTCTTTCCTCTGTAAATCCACATAAGATTCAGCATATCAATCTCGCTGCCTATGAGCTTTTTAATCAGCTTTTCCCCGTCGCCGTTAAGGTTTTTGCCCAACGCGCGCCATATTGCGGAGTAATACCGCCAATCAAGCATCATGCCCATCGAAAAGAAGTCCGCGTCAAGATTTTCCGCTCTTTGCAGGGTCTTTGCAAAGGGTGTGTCCTTGCACGCCTCGATACAGTCCGACAAGGACTTCGCGTTCATCATTACCTCGCGGTTTATCTTTGTGTGCGTTTCAAAAAAGGCGTTGAATTTTCTTTGGTCAATCTCGTCCGCGCTGTTTTCCTCATGCGTGTATATATGACGTATCGCGCGTTTTAAAAATTCGACCTCGTAACGCATAAACCACAGCTCCATAAAAGAACGCTTTGTATGGTCCATGAAATTATACAGCCTTACATATTCGTTCACAAGCTCACTGTCCAAGAGAACCTCCATCGCGCCTCTGTGAGCGTCGCGCTCGTTTACGCCGGACAGAACCTCGCCGTATCCCGCGGTGTTCTTGAGATAACCGCAAATATCGTTTACGCTCTTTTTTGTGAGCAGCTCCTCATAGTCCTCATAGGTAAGAAATTTTGAATGCATTGCCTTCAGCTTTGCGGCAACCGCACTGTATTCCACACTCATTATCATTACCTCTTATCTGCCGATTATGTTTTCCACTATATCGTTTACCCATCGGTCTTTATTTTCGGCATACTTTCCTTCAAGCTCGGACAGATGCTTTTCCATATCAAGCGTTACAGCCTCAATTCTTTTATCGGCGTCCTTTTCCTCTATCTCGCGAAGAGTCGCGTTTTTCGCCTCCATTTTTCTTACGATGTCATCGTGAAGCTTTAGGCTCTCGTCCTTAACGCGCTTATCAAGCTCTTTGTCCGCCTTTTTCGCGTCCTTAATGACCTCCTGAGCTCTGTCCTCGATGTCGATTATTTTCATAATCAAATCTTCCATTGTTGCAAACATCCCTTTCTTTTTTCGGAATTTTTAATTTTTAAGACTTTGCAGCGGCGCCGGTATACGTCCGCCTCTGTTTATAAACTCGGCGCTGGAATATCCCTTTACGGGCATTACAGGTCCCGTTCCGAGCAATCCGCCAAATTCAACAACATCTCCTTCCGACTTTCCGGGTGCGGGGATTACCCTGACTGCGGTAGTCTTTGTATTTACCATGCCTATCGCCGCCTCGTCCGCGATAATCGCGGAAATCGTTTCGGCGCTTGTATCGCCCGGTATAACTATCATATCAAGTCCCACCGAGCATACGCAGGTCATGGCCTCAAGCTTTTCGATAGTAAGGACGCCGTCCTTTGCCGCGGCAATCATTCCCGCGTCCTCGCTTACGGGGATAAACGCGCCCGAAAGTCCGCCCACATAGCCCGACGCCATAATTCCGCCCTTCTTAACAGCATCGTTAAGCAGAGCAAGAGCGGCTGTCGTGCCGTGCGTGCCACACTTTTCGAGTCCCATTTCCTCTAATATATATGCAACGCTGTCGCCGACTGCCGGAGTCGGCGCAAGCGATAAATCGACAATTCCAAACGGCACTCCGAGACGTTTCGACGCCTCCTGTGCCACAAGCTGACCCATTCTCGTAATCTTGAACGCGGTCTTTTTAATCGTTTCGGCAACCACGCCGAAATCCTCGCCCTTAACCTTTTCAAGAGCGCACTTCACAACGCCCGGACCCGAAACGCCTACGTTTATCACGCATTCGCCCTCGCCTTCGCCGAGAAACGCGCCCGCCATAAACGGGTTATCCTCGACCGCGTTGCAGAACACCACAAGCTTGGCGCAGGCAAAGCCCTGCGTGTCGGCGGTTAATTCCGCCGCCTGTTTTACGACCTGACCCATCTGCTTTACGGCGTCCATATTTATGCCGGCTCTTGTGGAGCCCACGTTCACGCTTGAGCATACAAGCTCTGTTGAGGCAAGCGCCTCCGGAATGGATTCTATAAGTATTCTTTCGCCTTTCGTATAGTCCTTATGCACAAGAGCCGTGTAGCCGCCTATGAAATTCACTCCCGTCGTCTTTGCGGCTCTGTCAAGCGTTTTCGCTATTTTTACGCATTTCTCGACCGTCGGATTTTCAAGCGCGTCCACAAGGGTTGCAATCGGCGTCACCGAAATTCGCTTGTTTATAATGGGAATACCGAATTGCTCCTCAATATCCTCGCCGGTTTTTACAAGGTCCTTGGCGTATGCCGTGATTTTATCGTAAATCTTTTCGCACACCCTGTCCACGTCGGGTCCCGCGCAGCTTTTAAGCGATATACCCATTGTGATTGTTCTTATATCGAGGTTTTCCTCGTCAATCATCTTTATGGTTTCGATTACTTCAAAGGGATTTATCATCTATTTTCCCTCCCCTATATTCTGTGCATCGATGTGAATATCTCTTCACGCTGCACGTGTATTGAAAGTCCGATTTCCTTTTCCGCCTCTTCAAGCTTATCAACCACCTGCTTCAGCGTAACCGTTTCGCTTTCAAAATCCACAAGCATTATCATTGTGAACATATCCTGCATTATCGTTTGTGAAATATCAAGGATATTCACGTCGTTCTCGTATAAAATATTGCTTACCTTTGCAATTATTCCTTTTTGGTCTTTTCCGATAACTGTAACTACCGCTTTCATTCGTCTGTTCTCCTATCCTTAGATTATTCCGTGATTCTGCGCTGTCTGAGCGCCTCATACATAAGCACGCCCGCCGCGACCGATGCGTTAAGAGAGTTTATCTCGCCCGACATCGGGATACTCGCGATGAAATCGCATTTTTCCTTTACAAGTCTGCTTATGCCCTCTCCCTCGCTGCCGATTACAAGTCCCAGGGCGCCCTTGAGGTCGATTTTATACATTTCCTCGCCGTCCATATCCGCCGCCGCTATCCACAGACCCTCCTTTTTGAGAGAATCTATAGCCGACGCGATATTTGTGACCCTTGCCACGGGAGTATACTCCACGGCTCCGGCGGACGTCTTTGCGACAACACCTGTAAGTCCCGCCGAATTTCTTTTCGGTATAATCACGCCGTGCGCTCCGACGCAGTTCGCCGTTCTCAATATCGCGCCCAAATTATGCGGGTCGGTTATCTTGTCGCATATGATAACAAACGGCGGCTCGCCCTTTTCTCTCGCTCTGTCAAGTATATCGTTTACGCTCGAATACTCATGCGCGCTTACATACGCGACAACTCCTTGATGATTGCCGCCCTCGGCAGCCGCGTCGAGCTTTGCCTTGTCAACCTCTTGAATAACAATGCCCGCGTCCTTTGCCTTTTTTATTATCGGGACTATGGAACCCTCGTATTTGCCCTTTTTTACAAGGATTTTTTCTATTCCTCTGCCGCTGCGAATTGCCTCAAGAACCGGATTTCTTCCTATAATTTTATCTTCCACTGGCTTTCTCCTCTATTTACAGTACGAACCACAAGTGCGGGTACAGAAAATAGATGTAATATCCGTCAACTGCCACGCCCTTGTGGTTTGAGCTATTATTGAATCGATATTATTTCAGCATAAACTTGTCGTGGATTGCAACAACAGCCGCTTCCGCGTCCTTTCTGTCAACAAGAACGGATATTTTTATCTCCGATGTGGCAATCATATTGATATTTATATGAGCGTCGTAAAGAGCCTCGAACATTGTAGCCGCGACGCCGGAATTATTAACCATTCCCGCTCCGACTATCGAAACCTTTGAAACGTCCTTTGTCCACTTAACCTCGTCAGCCTTAACGATTGCCTTATTCTCCTCAAGAAGGTCAAGCACCGGCTGAAGGTCAGCCTCGGTAACCGTGAAGCTTATATCCTTTTTGCCGTTATTTCCGATTGACTGAATGATAAGGTCCACGCTGATTCCGTGCTTAGCCAGCATTCTGAATACCGTAAACGCCTTACCCGGAGTATCCTCCACGCCGCAAAGAGCGATTCTCGCAACGTCATTATCCCTTGTCACACCTCTTACAAGCATCTTTTCCACTTGTTCTACCTCCTTAACATATGTGCCCTCGTTATTATTAAGACTTGATCTTACCGACAGCTTTACATTGTACTTCTTTGCCATTTCAACGCTCCTGTTGTGGAGCACGTTCGCGCCCAGTGACGCAAGCTCAAGCATTTCATCATAAGAAATATCGGTGAGCTTATACGCGTTCTTTACAAATCTCGGGTCGGCTGTGTATACGCCGTCAACGTCCGTATAAATTTCGCATACGTCCGCGTGCAGCGCCGCCGCAAGCGCGACTGCCGACGTGTCCGAGCCGCCTCTGCCGAGAGTGGTTATATCGTCGTACTTGTTTATTCCCTGGAATCCCGCGACGATAACTATTCTTCTTCTGTCAAGCTCGTTCTGTATTCTTTCGGTGTCTATGGTTTTTATTCTCGCCGCGCCGTATTTGGAGTCGGTTTTCATTCCCGCCTGCCAACCGGTAAGCGAAATCACCGGACAGCCTATTTTTTCAATCGCCATCGCGAGCAATGATATTGAAATCTGCTCGCCCGTTGAAAGGAGCATATCCATCTCGCGCTTTGACGCCTTGGGATTTATTTCCTTTGCCTTTTCTATAAGGTCGTCCGTGGTATCGCCCTGCGCGCTGACCGCGACAACCAAATCGTTTCCCTCCTTATACGCGTCCGTAATGCGTCTTGCGACGTTCATTACCCTTTCGGCGTCTTTAACGGAGGTACCGCCATACTTTTGAACTATAAGTCCCATCTTTATTTCCCTTCCTTTTTGTCTAAATAACAGAAACTACCGCACCCACATTATCAATCGGCAGTATCATACATTTCCATTTAAGAGAGTTTTCCGCGAAATAAGAGCGCATACCCTCTCTGAATTTCTCATAGCCGCCGCTCAAAACCGAAAGTATTGTCGGTCCGCTGCCGCTTAAATATGTCGCGTGCGAACCGAGAGAATATGTCTTTTCAAATATATCCTCCATGCCGTCCACGTAATTCTTGCGGTAACGCTGATGCATGGCGTCCTTAACGCCCATACCGAGCGCCTCCATATCGCCGGACAGCATTGCCGCCTGAAACATGGACGCGTGACCTATGTTGTAAACGGCATCTTGAAAGTCCACCTTAGACGGCAGAACCTTTCTTGATTTCTTGGTCGCTACAAAGAAATCCGGAATTATTGCGGCGAATTTTATATTGCTGTCTATTTTACTGCTTTTAATTATTGTTTTATCGCCGTCCGTAAGCGACACGCAAAACCCGCCGAACAAAGCCGGACCCACATTATCGGGGTGCCCCTCCATTTTCGCCGCGAGATGTATTATTTCATCATATGAAAGCTTTCTTCCCGAAATAATATTCGCGGCAAGCATTCCGCCTATTATGCAGGCGCTGGAGCTGCCCAATCCGCGCGTCATCGGTATTTGGCTGTTTTGCTCGATTCGGTATCCCTTCGGCTCGTACCCCACGCGGTTGAAAAGCTCAATCATAGCGCGGTAAATGAGATTGTTTTTATCCCTCGGCACAAAGCTTTGAGTATCTCTGTTGATTACCTGAAGTCCCTCGGGGATTTCATCAATCATTATACGGTTATACATGCCTACAGC
>JAJQAT010000107.1 GCA_021203665.1 Bacillota bacterium | reverse complement strand
GAAAATAAGTGATATAATATACGCTATGCTAATATGTCTTAAAAGGACACAAAAGGAGGATATTATCACTATGGCAGTGAAAAACGAACAAATCGAGAAAAACCTTGTAAAGCTTACATTCGAGGTCAGCGCGGAGGACTTTGACAAGGCTGTAAATCAGGTATACAAGAAAAACGCGAATAAATTCAATATACCCGGTTACAGAAAGGGCAAGGCTCCGAGAAAGATTGTGGAAAAATATTACACACCGGCGGTATTTTATGACGACGCTATAAACAGCGTTCTTCCGCAGGCTTACGAGGCGGCACTTAAAGAGTCGGGCGTTGAATCGGTAGCGAGACCCGAGATAGATGTTGAAGAAATCAAGGCGGGCGAACCGGTAGTGTTCACGGCGCTTGTTACAACAAAGCCCGAGGTTGCTCTCGGTGAATATAAGGGTATAGAAGTGGATAAAATTGACTATACTGTAACAGATGAGGACGTTCAAAAGGACATCGAGGCAATGCAGCAGAAGAACGCGAGACTTATCACCGTTGACGACAGAGGAATAGAAAACGGCGATATAGCTGTTATCGATTTTAAGGGATATACGGACGGCGTTGCCTTTGACGGCGGCGCGGGCGAGGATTACGAGCTTGAGATAGGCTCCGGTACATTCATTCCGGGCTTTGAGGAGCAGCTTGTCGGCGCAGAAACCGACGCGGACGTTGACGTAAACGTAACATTCCCCGAGGAGTACCACGCGGACAATCTCGCGGGCAAGGAAGCGGTATTCAAGGTGAAGGTAAAGGAAATCAAGAAACGCGAGCTTCCGGAGATTGACGACGATTTCGCAAGCGAGGCGAGCGAGTTTGACACGTTGGAGGAGCTTAAAGCCGATGTACGCAAAAAGCTTGAGGAAACCGCTATGAACAAGGCGAAGACCGAGACGGAAAACGCCATCATAGACAAGGTTATAGAAAACGCCGAGTTTGACGTTCCGGACGCGATGGTTGAGGCGCAGATTGACAATCTTGTAAACGACTTTGCGCAGAGAATATCATACCAGGGCATGAACCTTGATATGTATATGCAGTACACCGGACAGACTATGGAAACCTTCAGAGCGCAGTTTACGGAGCAGGCAAAGAAGCAGATAAGCGGCTCGCTTGTTCTTGAGGCTGTTCAAAAGGCTGAGGGCATCGAGGCGGGACCCGAGGAGGTTGAGCTTCACCTTGTAGATATGTCAAAGAAGTACAATATGGAGCTTGACAAGCTTAAGGAAGTCCTGAGCGATGCCGAAAAGGAAAACATAAAGAAAGAGCTTGAAATTCAAAAAACAATCGATATGATTGTAAACAATGCGTCTGTAAAATAAATTTATAATTCATAAATGAGGAAAGGAATGAATAGTATGGCATTGGTACCAATGGTCGTTGAGCAGACCAACAGAGGCGAGCGTTCATACGACATTTATTCAAGATTGCTGGAGGACAGAATTATATTTTTGGCTGACCAGGTTGACAACGCGACGTCAAGCCTTATCGTCGCGCAAATGCTTTATTTGGAGGCAAAGGATCCCGATAAGGATATACAGTTTTATATAGACAGCCCCGGCGGGTCGATAACTGCCGGTATGGCTATATACGACACGATGCAGTATATTAAGTGCGACGTATCGACAATCTGTATCGGTATGGCGGCAAGCATGGGTGCGTTTTTGCTTGCGGCGGGCACAAAGGGCAAGAGATACGCGCTGCCCAACAGCGAGATTATGATTCATCAGCCGCTTATATCGGGCGGCGGTCTTAGCGGACAGGCGACGGACGTAAAGATTTATACCGACCACCTTGTTAAGACAAAGGAAAAGATGAACCAAATACTTGCCGAGCGCACGGGACAGACCTATGAAAAGCTTTGCGAGGACACGGAGCGCGATAACTTCATGACATCTCAAGAGGCAAAGGAATACGGACTTGTTGACGAGGTTATAACAAGAGCGGCTAAATAGTCCGCGCAAAAGGAGTACAACTATGGACGAAAAGAAACATCTCAGATGTTCATTCTGCGGCAAGCCGGAGGGAGAGGTAAGCAAGCTTCTTTCGGGACCCGGCGTGTATATTTGCGATGAGTGCGTAGCCACGTGCAACCGCATACTTGACGGCGAATTTGAAAGCAAAAACGGATTCGCTGCCGAGGAGCTGCCGAAGCCGAAGCAAATCAAGGAATTTCTCGACGAGTATGTGGTGGGACAGGAGGAAGCGAAAAAAATTCTGTCCGTGGCGGTTTACAATCATTATAAGAGAATAGAGCACGCCGACATAGCCGACGATGTGGAGCTTCAAAAGAGCAATATACTTATGATAGGTCCCACCGGCAGCGGCAAGACGTTCCTTGTTCAGAATTTGGCGAAGATACTGAATGTGCCGTTCGCTATAGCGGACGCTACGTCGCTCACCGAGGCGGGATACGTCGGCGAGGACGTCGAAAATATTTTGCTAAAGCTTATTCAGGCGGCGGATTATGAAATAGAGGCGGCGGAACGCGGCATAATATATATAGACGAGATAGACAAAATCGCGAGGAAATCCGAAAATCCGTCTATTACCCGCGATGTCAGCGGCGAGGGCGTCCAGCAGGCTCTTTTGAAGGTGCTTGAGGGAACAGTCGCGTCCGTTCCTCCGCAGGGCGGCAGAAAGCACCCGCACCAGGAGCTTATACAGATTGATACCACCAATATCCTGTTCATATGCGGCGGAGCGTTCGACGGTATCGATAAGATAATCGGCAGCCGCACCGGCAAGCAGGGACTCGGCTTCGGAGCAAAGATAGAAAGCAAAAAAGAGGCGAATATGAATGAGCTTTTGGGTAAGCTTATTCCGCAGGATTTGTTAAAATTCGGACTTATTCCCGAATTTATAGGCAGACTTCCCGTATTTGCCAAGCTTGATAAGCTTGACAGAGAAACTCTTATAACAATACTTACCGAGCCCAAAAACGCTCTTGTAAAGCAGTATAAGGCGCTCTTCGCCTTTGACGGTGTGAAGCTGGAATTTGAGGACGAGGCAATCGAGGCAATAGCGGATAAGGCGATTGAGCTTAATACCGGCGCGCGCGGACTCCGCTCGATAATCGAGGAGGCAATGACCGGAGTGATGTTTGAGGTGCCGTCGGACGACAGCATAAGAACTGTTATTATAGACAAAAAATGTATAACGGACGGCAAGCAGCCGAAAATTATACGTGAGGACAAAAAATTGGCTGACGCCAAATTAATGGGTGAATTAAAAGCCGACGGCACGCAGGGCTAAGCGCGTCCGACGGACTAAAAAACAGAGGAAGGTGTGAGACAGAATGTTTGTGTCGGAGAATTTGACCGTCAACGAGAAAAATCATCTTGTTATAGGCAAGAATGATACTGTAGAGCTTGCAAAGGAGTACGGCACTCCGCTTTACGTGCTTGACGAGGATTTAATCAGAAAAAATTGCCGCGTTTATAAGAACGCTATGGATAAATATTACGGAGGAAACGGGCTTGTTCTTTACGCGAATAAGGCATTCTGTTCACTTTATACCTGCCGTGTCGTAAAGGAAGAGGGTCTCGGAGCGGACGTTGTTTCCGGCGGAGAGCTTTACACGGCGATAAAGGCAGATTTTCCTATGGATAAAATCTATTTCCACGGCAATAATAAAACTGCTGATGAAATTGAGCTTGCCGTTAAGAGCGGGGTCGGAAATATCATAGTAGACAATATTTACGAGCTTGAGCTGCTTAACAAAACCGCGGAAAAATACGGCGTTGTTCAGAATATAATGTTCAGAATCAAGCCCGGCGTGGACGCTCATACTCACAGCTTTATTCAAACGGGTCAGATAGATTCAAAATTCGGCGTCGCGCTGGAAAACGGCGAGGCGTTCGATATAATTGAAAAAGCAAGCAAAATGCCGAATGTAAAGGTAAACGGCGTGCACTGCCATATAGGCTCTCAGATATTTGATATTGAACCGTTCTGTAAAGCGGCTGAAATAATGATGAACTTCATAGGCGACTTAAAGGACAAGCTTGGACTTGAAATAGATTGCCTTAATCTTGGAGGCGGCTACGGTATTATGTATACCGAAAACGATGATCCTGTGCCGTATGACGAGTATATACGGCACGTAAGCGAGGTTGTTAAAAAGACTGCCGATGAAAGAGGAGTTAAGCTTCCGTTCATTCTTATGGAGCCGGGACGCTCTGTAATCGCGCCGGCGGGAATCACGCTTTACACGGTCGGAGGAATAAAGGATATAAAGAACGTCAGAAAATACGTTTCCGTTGACGGCGGTATGGGCGATAATCCCAGATATATTCTTTATGAATCGGAATATGAGGCTGTTGTGGCGAATAACGCGGACGCGGAGCGTACCGAAAAGGTTACAATAGCGGGCAAATGCTGCGAGTCGGGCGATATATTGCTAAAGGACGCGATGATGCCCGAAATTAAGGTGGGAGATACTCTTGCCGTGCTTGCGACGGGCGCTTATAACTATTCAATGGCAAGTAATTATAACAGAATACCGAGACCCGCGGTTGTCGCGGTATCCGACGGAAAAGCAAAGGTAGTTGTAAAGCGTGAAACCTATGATGACCTTATAAGGAACGACGTTCTTTAATGAATAAAAAAAGAGCCCTCGGGCGCGATGTCATTGGTATATGGCATTTTGCCCGGGGTTCTTTTCGTTTTATGGCATATTTGTTACGGTATATTTACAATTTAAAATACCAATATTTTTAGTTTACATAAAAATGAATATGTGGTATACTAATAGATATTCAACTATAGGAGGAAGGCTTTGTGAGAAAGAAATTATTGGCGGTTATAATATTCGCGCTGTGCTTCGGTTCAGCGGCATACGCGGAAGTGCTCGGCACGCAAAGCGGCGGCTGGAGCACGTATATGGGAGCGTCTACATACTTCTATAACGTGCAGTTTACATCGGACAGCGTGGGCAATCAGAACGAGTATTATGTCGAATACACTCCGAACGAGGAGGCTGTACCCGTTGTTGTGAACGGCTCAAGCATATGGGGTACGCGCACGATAAAGCAGGCGGAGGACTATATGGAGGAAAACGGCTTAAGGTCTATCGCCGGAATAAACGCCGATTATTTTTCGTTTACCACGGGAATACCGATGGGATATACGATAATCGACGGAGAAATTGTGTCGAAGGAATACGGCGGTCAGGACGCGGTAGGCTTCCGCGCTGACGGAACGGGATTTATAAAATGGCTTGACATACAAACAACCGTTTCCGACGGAGAAAGAAGCGTCGAGGTCATGTATATCAACAAGTGGTGTCAGGCGGGATTTGACCCGATATATCTTTTAAACGATAAATTCGGAACAAGCACAAAAACACAGTCGGAATGTATATTTGTAATGTGTACGCCGAAGGAGGGCAGACTTCACGTTGACGAAAGCATGACCTTGACTGTGGACGATGTATTCATATATAACGGCGCGATAGAAATTCCCGACGGTAAAATGGTGTTTGTGATGGACACAAGCGGTCAGAGCGATTTATATGATTTCCTGAGCAGGTGCTACGCGGGACAGGAGCTTACCGTAACAAACACGGCTGTGGGCGACGACGGCACATGGGCGACGGCTGAAAACGCGGTAAGCAGCGTCGGCGGCAGACTTGTTTCCAATGGTGTTGCGAATACGGATTTTGAGGCGGGAGCGGCTCCGAGAACGGCTATAGGTATAAAGGAGAACGGAAATATAATTTTCTACACGCTTGACGGCAGACAGTCCGGCTACAGCTACGGCGCGCAGCTTAAAACTCTTGCCAACAGAATGGTGGAGCTTGGTTGTGTGGACGCGATAAACCTTGACGGAGGCGGCTCCACAACCATTTCCGCGCTCTTCCCGGGAACCGATGATTATATGGTGGTAAACTCCCCGTCAGACGGCTATTTGAGGAGCGTCGCGAATTTTATATTCCTAAAGGACAACCGAACGCAAACAAATATCCCGTGGATTGTGACGCTTAAGGAAAGCTCGAATAATAATTATCTGTCGGGTATGAGCGCGAAAATCGATATAGAAAGCGCGTACGATACGGCAAATTACAAAATGGAGGAGCCGTACAACGTGCAGTACCGCGTGGAAACAGACACGCAAAGCACGGTTGACGGCAGCGGATACGTGTACCTAAACGGCACGGGCGATGTAAACGTCACGCTTTACGGCGACGCGGGAGACGTCGCCACGCGGACGTACAGCGTCTTCGAAACTCCGGAGGAGATAAAGATATATAATCAGGCGGACTGGAAAGAGGTGCTTGAAATATATACGGAGGCAAACGAGGAGCTTCAGCTCAATCTGTCCGCGGCGTCGTATGTAAACGGCATAGAATTGCAGGGAAATAACAGAATGTACACATGGGAGGTCGAGGGCAATATAGGAACCGTCACCGAAGACGGAATATTCACCCTTGCCGACACCGTGAACGAGGACGGAAAGATAAAGGTAACCGCCGGAAGCTGCACAGTGGAAATACCCGTTCATATTTCCGACTATCCCGGCACGCCCAACCCGTTTTATGATACCGAGGGACATTGGGCAAAGGATATAATATCCAATATGGCGGCGGCAGGAATTGTAAGCGGCATGGAAGAGGACGGACAAACGGTATTCAAGCCGGATAATAATATGACAAGAGCCGAATTTGCGTCTATGATAGCAAATTATGCGCAGCTTGACCTGTCGCAATACACCGGCGCGGAGCTTGACTTTGCCGACGCGGATAATATACCGCAGTGGGCGGCGGCAGCCGTGGAGGCTGTAAGCGATGCCGGCATAATGCTCGGAAAATCGGACGATAACGGAAATACGCTGTTCGCGCCTTACGATAATATCACGCGTGCCGAGGCAATGGCGATACTGGGAAGATTACTGCCCGAGAACGATGACCTGCCAACACTGCCGTTTGCCGACGCGGACGATATACCGCAGTGGGCGCGCGAGGACATTCAAAGGCTGTATTCTGTAGGAATTGTAAGCGGATACGAGGATAACACCATATTGCCGAATAACAATATCACCCGCGCGGAATCCGCGGCGATGCTGTATAAGCTTCAAGGCTTGGGATAAAATATTGCAGAAAAAATCAAGCTTCTCCGATAAATAAGCGGAGAAAGCTTGATTTTTTGTATTATCCCGTAAAATACCCGCGCACAGCTACAGAGAAAAATCCTCCGGATTAAAATCCGTGTTCAGCTTTTTCATTCGTCTTACGCGGCGCTTTAAAATGTCGTAAATAAATTTGTCGCAAGCCGCGCCGCCAAGCGGCACGGGTTCTCTTTTTATGTCACAGTACATTTCATCATCACTGTATTTATGTGCCATTTGACATACGGCGCATATTTTGTTGATGTTTTGCGAATATATCATTGTACCCCCTCTTTTTCCGGTGTCAGCCGGAATATATTAAAAGTTAAGCAGTGTGAATAATTGCAGGCGAAGCTTGCAATTATTCACATTTTCTCCACGGTTTCTATACCCAAAAGTCCGAGAGCAGTTTTTATAACCTTTGTCGTCGCGTCAACCATTGCGAGACGCGCTTTTTTTGTTTCTGTATCGACATCGTCCTTCATGATGGGATTCGTGTTATAGAACTTGTTGAACGCCTTTGTAAGGTTTGTGACGTATCTGTTGATATAGAACGGCTCGTTTTTATCCGCCGCAGACCGGATCGCGTCGGAGAAGGATGAGAGTTGCTTTGCGAGAGCGTATTCCTCGTCGGAAACCGTGTTTGAAAAGTCCGCGTCGGAGAAATCGATGCCCTCCGCTTTCCTGAGTATACTCCTGCCGCGGGCGTAGCCGTATTGGCAGTAGGGAGCCGACTCGCCGTCAAAGTCGAGCATAGTGTCCCAGTTGAGGTCAATATCCTTTTCGCGGTTGTTTTTCAGGAATGTGTACAGGATTGCGCCTATGCCTATTTTCTTCGCGGCATCGTCTATATCATCCACGTTGGAACCGTTTTTCTTGATTATTTCCCTTGTTTTTTCGATTGACTCATTAAGCACATCGTCAAGGAACACCACATTTCCGTGACGCGTGGACAGGTTTTGACCGTCAAAACGCACCAGACCGAATCCGACGTGTACACAGTCCTTGCTCCATTCCCAGCCGGCGCGCTCCATAACCGAGAAAATCTGCTTGAAATGCAGTGCCTGAGGCGTACCGACCACATATATGTTCTTATAGAAATCATACGTTCTGTGACGGTACAGCGCCGCCGCGATGTCGCGCGTGGCGTATATTGTCGCACCGTTGGATTTCAGTATTATGCACGGCGGCATATTCAAATCGGACAGGTCAACCACCTGCGCGCCGTCGCTTTCCACAAGCAAGCCCTTGTCGCGCAGAATATCGACTATTTCGTCCATTTTATCGGAATAAAACGCCTCGCCGTTGTAGGAGTCAAACCTTACGCCGAGCATATCGTATACGCGCTTGAATTCCGCAAGGCTTATTTCTCTGAAATACTTCCACAGCGCGGTTGTTTCCTCGTCGCCGTCCTCGAGCTTTTTGAAGTAATCTCTCGCCTCGTCCTCAAGCTCGGGGTGCTTTTCCGCCTCCTCGTGGAATTTGACGTAAATCTTTAATAATTCATTTATAGGGTCCTTGTCGATTACGTCCTTATCGCCCCAACGCTTGTACGCGGAAATAAGCTTTCCGAACTGAGTACCCCAGTCGCCCAGGTGGTTTAGGGACTGTACATTATATCCCAGGTGCTTGTAAATTTTGGCAAGCGAGTTGCCTATCGCGGTGGAAAACAGGTGACCTATATGGAACGGCTTCGCGATATTCGGCGACGAATACTCCACAAGCACGGTTTTGCCGCCGCCCATGTCGGACGCGCCCCAGCTTTCGCCCGCGTCAAGAACGGCATTCACCGTGTCTGAAATGAATTTTTCACGGTTAAAAAAGAAATTCAAATATCCGCCCGCCGCCTCGGCTCTGTCTATCATTTCATCGTCGGACATTTTTTCGGCAAGCTCCCGCGCGATAAGCGGCGGAGCCTTTCGCATTACTCTTGCGAGCGGGAAGCACGGGAAAGCGAGATCGCCCATTTTTTCGTCGGGCGGCACCTCGATTGATTTTTCCGCCGTTTCTCTTTCAAGTCCCGTTATGTCGATTATTTTTTGGGTTACGTGTTCTTTAAAATCCATTGTAAACTCCTCTTTATTGATAATTCTTAAATATTCCGGAACAAAACCGGTTTGTAAATTTATTTTTCTGTAAGGAACACATCCAGCGCGCTGCCGGAATCGCTGTAGCTTACGTCGCAGTTAAAGCTTTCGCTGATAAATCTCAAGGGAACAAGCGTTCTGCCGTCAATAACGCACGGCGGCACGTCTATTTCCGTGCTTACGCCGTTCACGTATGCCGTGGGATTGTTTATATACAGCTTGATTGTGTCGCCGCCGTATTTGATGGTGACGGTATTTCCAGTTCCGTCGTATTCAATATCGCTGTCGTCTATGCCGAGCGCATTTAAAAATGCGCGTATCGGCACAAGCGTTCTGTCCGCGACGACGCACGGCTCCACGTCGAATTGAATTTGATTTTCGTTAAGGCTGACATTTATGCTTTTGTCGCTTACAATAGCGGCGTTTTCGCCGAACAGGATAAATGCGCCGAGCTTGTCAAATTTCAATTCCTTTGAATTGAGCTGCGTGTCGCCGTTATAGGAATAAACCGACAAGGTATGCGTACCGTCGGATATTGCGTCCGATTTTATAACGGTTTTGTGCGGCGACGCGGCGGTGCTGTCGTAAAATACGCCGTCTATATAATAGTCAACGCGTATGCTTTCGGCATCCTTCGCGTATGCGTGCGCGTACACGGGAATTTCCGTGCCGATCAGCATTCCGGCATAGTAGGGAGGGGTGAATGTAAAATCATTGCCGCTGTCTCGGCTGATGAAGGCGCCGCTTGCCACCGCCTCGCGAATTATGCTTATAAGGTCATCGTGACCGTCAAGGCTGAAAAACTCGTTATCCCATGACATTTGCGTGTTGAAATAGTTAATCATTTTCACCTGCGGGTATTGCATCGCAATATCCCAATACATATTTCTGAGCCTCGGAGCCGCCCAATCGGAGGTGTCCTCGCCGTAATTGTTTTCGTTTGCCACGCCGCCCTCGCTTATCATAACGGGCTTGTTTATATTATTCTCGCTCATGAACGACAGAAGCGGCTTTAGGGAATTGGTGTGCCACGCGTAATTGCCCGTCATCCACAGCACCTTGTTTGTTTCCGAAGCGTCCTTGTCGAAAAGGAAATATTTAATTTGATAGCTGTTTATGCCTATCCAGTCCACATACTCGTCGCCGGGGTAGAAGTCCGCAAACGGACGGTCAAGCGAACCCATATCGAGAGGCGACCAAACCATAGCGAGATTATCGTACTTGTGAACCACATCGGCTACCTTTCTGAAAGCGTAGCAAAATTCCTCTCCGGTGCCCAAATCGATGTTATTCATCTCCGCGCCGAAGCGTATATACATATTTTTGCCGTACTCGGAAAATGTTTTAACGGTTTGCTCTATATAATCCGTGTAGGCGTCGATATTCCTTATGGTGTCCGCGCTTGAAACATTCCAGCCGATTACGGCGTTAATATTATTATTGCGTACCATATCATTTGCCGGATAATATAAATCCGCCTGCATTGAGTCAAATTCGACATACGTAAGACAGGTTGAAAAATCGCCGTCAAACATATCGGCGTGGTCCGCGAGGGTGCCGAAGTATATGCCCGTCCGCGGCTCAAGCCGCGCGCCGTAATACGGGGCGTTGCCGCTGCTGCCCTCCACGTACACCTCAAGCTCGTTCGCGCTTACAAATTCCAGACGCTTATTGTAATCCTCCTCGCCCTGCCACGCGAACGCCGTGACGGAGAATACCGCGGCACATAGCGCCGTAACGGCTGACGCCGTAGAAATAAATTTTTTCATTTTTTAATCCCCTAATTAATTAATCCGTATATTGATAAAGCGCGTCGTCTGTCATTTGCAGTCTTCCCGCTATAGTGCCGTCGGCGCGGACTATGTTGTAGTCGTCGCCGTCGGGCTCGAGACTTACCTCAACGACAGTCTTGTCGTATTCTATGTTGTAGAATTTGCATAAACCCTCGGTGTCGATATACGGCTTTAAGGCTTGAGTGTCGCCGTAGGTAAAGGTCATTATATTATTCGTGAACGCGACATTCGTAAGATGGCGCATACAGCCGGTAATATCGGCGTAATTTCCGCTTACGCCTCTTATATGGTCAAGATAGCTTATGCACCAGGTTTCCTCGTAATAATGCTGACCGCCGAAAACATATGTGTTTTTGTCAACATCGGTAACGTGGTCCTCGTCCATATCGACAATTTGCTGCGTGATGTACACGTCAAAATCCGAGGTTTGCCTGTAATCGCTCACCTCGCCGACACCCGACACGGTGAATACAAAGGCAAGACAGGTCATAATAACCGCGCAAAGCGCTTTACTTGCTTTATTTGGCAGGAGCATAAGCAGCTCGTCGAGCATAATTCCCGCGCCGAAGTATGAAAAATAAACAAGTCTGAGCGTGATTCTGTCCGAACCCAAAACGTAATTCAGGGATAAGCCGCCCAGGAACATAATAATTCCGAACACGAATATCTTTATTGAGAATTTACGCTTTTTAACGCAAAGCGCGGAGAATACTCCGAACAGCAGCGAGAATACTCCTATCAGCAGTGTTTTTATAATTTTATGCCCGCCCAAAACGATAAGCAGACCCTTTCGCCAGCCGTTGCCGGTTAAGGTCTTTGAATATTCGAGGAAAATATCTCGGATATATCCCGTGACAACCGAGGTATGCTCGATTATGTCGCTTTCGAGAAATCCTCCGCGCGACTCTATTTCACCCGAGCCGGAATTTAAAACGTAATAAAGACCTATTATCACAATGTGAGCGGCTGTGATTATGAGCGGCATAAGATCCCTTTTGCTCTTATAATTGCTTTGCGCTATAAAGAGCGTGAGAAGAATATACAGCACGATAGCCGGCTCGTAAAATCCGACGCATATCATTCCGAGTACGGCGTAAAGAACAATGCCGCGCTTTTGCCTTGTTTTGTAGTACCAATCAAGCGCGAATACCGCCGCGCCCGTGAAAAGCACGGAATATGAAATTCGCGTCGCCGCGGCAATCCAGTAGGTAGCCTCAAGTCCGACAGGGAACAGACATACAAGGCACATAAGAAATCCCGCTCCGCCGGCGTTGTTGCGGCGCATCGCTTTCATAATGAAAAACGCTCCCGCAAGCAGCGAAAGAGTAAGCGCAAGCTCCACAATCCATAAATGCTTGAACAGCGGCGCGTTTACAAAGCAGTCAAAAAATCCCGCGATGGGTCTTATGGCGAACTTTTCGTTCGGAATCGCGAACGACGATAGCCGTTCCGAAATGCTTGTATATAAATCCCCGTAAAGAAACCAATCGTCCATAACGGGCTTATAACCGCCCGCCAGAAAACGCTGGATTATAAGCAGCACACCGAGAGCGCAGGTCATAGCGTATTCGGCATAGCTGCCCTCAGTGATTTTTTTATAACAATCCTTTAACCTATTCATATATTATCCTCCGTATTTTGTGATTGTAAATCACAAAAGGGCGTGTTTGTCACGCCCGATTTAAAAATAACTATTCATAAAGGTGCTCAAGAATTTGGCAGACCTCCGGCTTTGTGGGCACACGCGGATTTGTGGCGGTGCAGGCGTCGGCGAGAGCCTTTTCAGCCATGGAATCTATCGCGTTAAAGTATTCCGTTTTATCGATTCCGCATTGGGAAATTGAAATCGGAACATTCATTTCCTTAAGCATAAATTGAATCCAGCCTACAAGAGCGCGTATGGTTGTTATTTCGTTAAAGTTGTTCACGCCCAAAAGCTTTGCCACGTTCACGTACTTTTCAACGCATTTCGGGTATTCCTTTTGACTCTTTGAGTGCTTGTTTATTCCCGAATTGTATTCGATAACGTGAGGCAGGAGCATAGCGTTCGCTCTGCCGTGCGGAATGTGGAATTTTGCACCTATCGCGTGAGCGATGCCGTGGTTAAGTCCGAGCGACGCGCTGTTAAAGGCAAGTCCGGCAAGACAGGACGCGACGTGCATTTTCTTCCTCGCGTGCGTGTCGTTATTGTCAAGGTAGGAGCGAAGCAGGAACGTGCCGCATATTTCTATCGACTTTTCCGCGAGCGCCGCGGAAAATTCGTTGTTGTTGATGCTTACGTAAGCCTCAATCGCGTGGGTGAGAACGTCCATACCGGTGTCCGCCGTTACGTTCGCCGGAACGCTTTTCACAAGGTCGGCGTCGAGGATAGCCTCCGTGGGAAGCATACTGTCCGATACGAGAGGGTATTTTATATCCTTTGACGGGTCGGTTACAACCGCGAAGGAAGTAACCTCCGAGCCGGTACCCGAGGTGGTGGGTATCGCAATCAGAGCAACATCCTTTTGCGAAACTCTTGACGCGAATTCGCGGATTGATTTCGCGCTGTCTATCGCGCTGCCGCCGCCGATTGCTATAACGCAGTCGGGGTCGTAATCAAGCATAGCCTTCACGCCGATTGATATTTTTTCGAGCGGCGGGTCGGGAACCACGTCCGAGAAAACCTCAAATTCGGTATATCCGTCGTTCAGACGGTATGTAATCATTTGCAGCATACCGCTTTTTACAACAAACGGGTCCGTTATTATAAGCGCCTTTTTGTAGGGCAAGTCGGCAAGCCTGTCAAGCGCGTTGTCGCCGAAATATATTTTTGTTCTTATATCAAAGCTTTTCATCTGAGTAAATC
>JAJQAT010000083.1 GCA_021203665.1 Bacillota bacterium | reverse complement strand
TGGTAAAATAATTATCGTGCTTTGGAGAGGTGGCCGAGAGGTTGAAGGCGCAGCATTGGAAATGCTGTAACGGTTTACGCCGTTCGTGGGTTCGAATCCCATCCTTTCCTCCAATTATTGTCCGCAAAACGGTTTAGCCGTTTGCGGACTTTTTTGTGCGCGAAAAATAAAATAATTTACAACTTAATTCTTTTGTGTTATAATTAAAAAGACAAAAAGGAAAGAAGGCATTATTTTGGCGCGAATACCCAAAAACTATTTATTTGGCAATACAGATTTAAAAAGGCTTATCATACCGCTCATAATAGAGCAATTTTTAACGGTAATTGTGGGACTGGTTGACAGCGTAATGGTAGCGGGTGTCGGTGAGGCGGCGGTTTCGGCAATATCGCTTGTTGACACTGTGAATGTGCTTATCGTGAATATGTTCACCGCGCTCGCGATGGGCGGCGCCGTTGTGGCTGGGCAATATATAGGTATGAAAAAGGAAAATGACGCGTGCAGAGCGGCGAATCAAACCCTTTTATTTACCACACTGGCGGCGGTGGGGATAATGATTCTCGTGTACATACTCCGTAATTTCATACTGCACACCGTGTTCGGAAAAATAGAGGACGATGTGTCGGCATACGCGAACACATACCTGTTGATAGTCTCCGCGTCGATTCCGTTTATAGGAATGTACAACGCGGGCGCGGCGATGTTCCGCGCCATGGGCGACTCAAAAGCTCCGATGACCACGTCGCTTATAATGAACGCGGTCAATATAATAGGAAACGCCGTTCTGATTTACGGATTTCATATGGAAATAGCGGGCGCGGCAATACCGACGCTTATTTCAAGAATTTTGGCGGCGTTTATAATAACGGCAAGGCTCGGCAATCAAAGACTGCAAATACATATCGAAAGACCCTTTAGCATAAAATTCGACGGCAGAATGATAAAGAAAATACTGCGCGTAGGTATTCCGAACTCGCTTGAAAACTCAATGTTCCGGCTCGGAAAAATAATGGTGCTGACCATAGTAACCGCGTTCGGAACCGCCGCGATAACGGCGAATGCGGTGTCAAACACAATCGCGATGTTTCAGATACTTCCGGGCATGGCAATATCGCAGTCGGTGCTGACGGTGGTAAGCCAATGCGTGGGCGCGAACGACTTTAAGCAGGCGGATTTCTACGTAAAAAGGCTTTTGAAGATACTGTATATATGTATGTTTATAATAAACGCGCTTGTGATTTTATCAATGCCGCTTATCCTCAAAGCGTACAATTTATCGGAGGAAACCACGTCGATAGCGAGGACGATACTTATTTATCACGCGGTATGCGCGTGTACGATATGGGGAGTGTCATTCGCACTGCCGAACTCGCTCCGCGCCGCGAACGACGTTATGTTCACGATGATTGTGGCGGTAGTGTCCATGTGGGTATTCAGAATAGGCGCGAGCATTGTATTGGCAAATTGGCTCGGACTCGGCGTTTTGGGCGTATGGATAGCCATGACGATTGATTGGTTTGTAAGAGGCGTAATATTTACAGCAAGATACAGGGTGAAAATTTTGAAAAAGGCAAGGCAAACGGTAAAAACGGTAAAAAATGATGGAACCCCATTTTTAACGTAAGAGATTGCGAATTATATATTGTATATAATTCCTTCGGGAGAAAATATGAACTTAGAAGACAGAGTGGCATTGGCCGCAAAGGACGAAAAACTGAAAAATGAGCTTATAGGCGAATACCAAAACTTTATACTGTCCTCCGCGAGCAAGGCGCTTAAAAGAAGCGTAACCGTCAGCGACGACGAGTTTATAACCGCGATGATGGCGTTTAACGAGGCGATTGACAGCTACGACAGCAGTAAGGGCAGGTTTGTTTCGTTCGCGTCCGTGGTTATCCGCAACAGGATAATCGACGATTTAAGACGCTCGTCAAAGCACGCCGCTGTTCCGTTTTCGTCGCTCTCATCCGAAAATGACGAGGGTGAGATAAAGGAATTTGACGCGGCGGCGGCCGACAGCGGAGATTTGAAGTGGGAGATTGAGGCTCTCACGGCTGAATTGGACAAATTCGGAATATCATTTTTCGAGCTGGCACAGGTATCGCCGAAGAGCCGTAAAACCAAGCGGCTTTGTTTTGACGCGGTAAGATATATTTCCGAAAATCCGGATTTAACGGATACCGTTATCCGAAAGCATATTCTCCCGATTAACGAAATTACCGCGGGACTAAACACAAACAGAAAAACACTTGAAAGACACAGAAAATACATAATAACTGCGGTTATAGCGGTTACCCAAGATTACCCCGCGATTGCGGAATACTTTAACATAAAGGAGGTGTGAGAGCTTATGCGCGGTGTTGTTATGTCCGTTAAGGGCAGATATGCCGTACTTCTTACGAGGGACGGCGACTTTGTAAAAATCAAAAATAAAAATTACTCCGTCGGCGACAAAATAAGCGTACAGCAGAACGCGGGACGCGTGCTGGCTGCGGCGGCAAGCTTTTTGGTTATATGCGGCGGCATAGGCTCATATTTCACACCTGCCGGATATGTCAGTGTGGATATAAATCCGAGTCTTTTGATGACGGTTAATATTTACGACAGAGTTATAGATGTAAAGGCGCTTAACGACGACGCTCAAAATCTTCTTGAAAGCGTCAGCGTAAAGGGAAAGAGCGCGGAGGACTCACTCGACGCGCTGATACAGACCTCGCGCGAGATAGGATATATAAACGAAAGCAATAACGACGTTATCGTCGAGGTTGTTTCCGGAATAAACAATATTACCCTAAAGAGCGGAGTTTACAGCGGCGCGGAGGTCGTTGTGCAAAGCGCGGACAAGAGCGATTTGAAGACAGCGAAATCAATAGGAGTTTCCATAGCAAAGGCAAACGCGATAGAGGAATACACAAGGCTTAACGGCGGAAGCGTCGAGGAAAACGCGGAAAAGCTCAGCGATATGTCCGTAAAGGAAATACTTTCGTCTCTTGCCGCGGCGGACGAACAGAGCTCGGCGCAAGCGGAGGAAAGCGCGGATAAGGTCAACGAAACACCCGCCGCACAGACAAAAACAAGCGTAAGCGAAAAAGAAACGCGCGCGCAGGAAAACGCGGCGAAATATAATTACATTATCCCCGTAACAGGCGGCATGAATGACATGAATGAAATAACGGCTGAAGTAGTCGAAAGCGTCGGCGAGGAGATTGCCGAGCGCACATACACCGAGGAGGAAGCCGAGGTGCCTGTTACGTATGAGGACTATTTTGAAAATGATTTGTTTGATGATAATATATACATCCCGCAGACCTTTGACGAGCCGAGCATTATCCAATCGGATAATAACGGCGCGGCAGAGGACATTTCAGACATCGACAAAGACGATATAAACGCCGAGGAACGTATCGACACGGATATAGAGGAAATTGAAGACGGCGCGGAGGAAAAAAGCGAGGCTGAGGAGCCGTCAATCGGCACATCCGACGAAAATAAAGTCTCAAGCGGTCACACCTCATCCGGCGGCGCGGACGCGGACGCCGAAAGCGATACCGACAATACCTCAGAGGTAAATAACGGCACGGATAATAATTTCGATAGAAATGACACGGCTGACAGCGTTGAAAACAATACAGATATTACGGACGGCAACGAGGAAAGCGATATTCCGAGTGGCGATAATTCACTTGAAACAGACAATTCCTTGCCTTCATCCGATTCGGCGGCTAAAGACGGCTCGGTTTCGAACGGCAATGAAAGCGGCTCCGATTCAAATGTAAACGAAAATACCGGCACAGCGCCGCAGGACAGTGGCGCTTCGCTGCAGGACAGTGCCGCTTCACCCGCGGAGGACAGCGCCCCGCACAGCGGCGGGGCGGAGGGTGAAAGCCAAAATTCAAGCGATGGCATAAACATCGGCGGCGTATCTATAGAGAGCGGCTCCGAGCCGTCCGCGGGAAACGCGGGCGGCTTTGACGCGCCTCAATCGGACGGCGCGCCGCGCGGAGACGAAAATTAATAAAAATAATATTATTTTTCATAATAATTTTGTCATTTTTTGAAAAACCACCCCAAAAATCCCTGCAGAGGAAGCGTATATTGTATATATAAGAAAAAAATTCGGAGGGATAAGTATGTTTATCAAAAAGATACCCGCGCTTCTTACAGCCGCGACAATGATGCTTTCGGCTTCAAACATAGTGTTTGCGGACTACAGCGCGGAAATAACGGACATTCAAACGGACGACACCGTCACAATGACTGTAAACAAAACAGACGACACCGTTTCGGGCAGAGCCATAGCGGCGGTTTACTCCACGGACGGACAGCTTATAGGAATTGAAATTTCCGATGAGATTTCCGCGGAGGAAACAGGAGAAATCACAGTTGATTTTGAGAATCTGACCGTGTCCGACGACTCTATAATCAAAGGATATATTTGGAAAACGGACGAAAACGGCGCGCTCACGGTTGAGCCTATGGCGGAGGCGTTCACACCCGAGGATCAAGCCACATTCGCTCCCGTTGTAACCGCGACACCCGAAGCAACTGAGGACACGGGCGATACCGATGTAACCCCGACACCCGCGGCTACTGAGGACACGGACGATACGGAAACGACAGGCTATACCGGTACATTTGTGACCGATGAACACGCAACTATAAACGTCTACTACACTCAGGATTACACAACGGCGAACGAAACAAATGTAACAAGCACGATTGCGAGAAACAGCGATGACGGTGAGATTACCACGGATTCAACGCTCAAACCGCAGATTAACTTCCTTGTTGTACTTCAAGAAGGCTACGAGGTTGCAAGCGTAACGGTTGAACCGGAGGGAAATTACAATGCGTTAAAAGGACCTTCCGATACGGGCGTGGAGAATCTATACAGAATAACAAAAATAGTGGGCGATATTACGATAACCGTTACGACAACGGAATCATCGGGATTGCCGGAGCTTGACGACGGAGTTATATCCGCGTTCAGATACAGCACCGAAACCGAAATTTCCGGCGAGAATACCGAGGGTGATGTTTCGGCGGCGATAACGGCGAGCGTTGACGGAACAACAGAAACGGCGCTTGAGCTTAACTCAACGGATTACACAGATGAAACGCTTGAAATTTCACCGAGATTAACACCGGTTCTCGGCGCGTCCGAAACAGCGCCGTGGGGCGAATCGCCTTATGTTCAGGTTGCGTTGTCAACCGTAAACTATACCGATATTATGGTATCGGCAAAGGTCGGCGCGACAAAGAAAGGCCCCGCAAGCTATAAGCTGCAGTATTCAACGGACGGCGAAACATTTACCGATGTTGAAAATACGACATATACATTGGAAAGCAACAAAACGCTTTATGAGGCATTCAGCAAGGTGGAACTCGGAGATGACGCGAATGAATGTGAAACGCTTTATATAAGAATAGTTCCGGATGGCACTACTACATTGAATGATGGAACGCTTACAGGCGCAACCGGCGGCGAGTTTGCCGTAAACGATATTTTGATTTACGGCACATCAACCGGTGACGGAATAATTCATCTTGCCGATAACAATATAACGGCAACCGGAATAAGCAATGTCACAGTGGATAACGAAAACTCAACCGTAACCATATCGGCGGCGGGAACATACACCATAGAAGGTACTCTTACGGACGGTCAGATTATCGTTGCGGCTTCTGACAAGAGCGAAGAGGTATACATCACTCTCGATAATGTAAGCGTTGCATCGTCAACGGCTGACGCTCAGCCTTTCAGCGCGACAAAGGGTCAGATATATCTTACACCGACGGGCACCTGCTCATTTACCGCGACAGGTGACGGCACCGCGGCTGTATACTCCAGAAACGACATGGAGATAAAGTGCGATGCAAAAACCGATTATTTCTATGCAACATCATCGAGCGGCAAGGGTATTCACTGTAAAGCCGATCTTCAAATCGGTAAAGGTAATTTTGTCGTTGACGCGGGTGCGGACGGCATACAGGGTAATGATTCGGTTAAGATAACGGCGAAAAACAACACCGTTGATGTAACTTCTAAGGGTGACGGCATACGCTCCAATCTTGATCCGTCAACGGATACAGACGGCACATATGTAAGCGGTGGTACGGTTACGATAAACGGCGGTGAGATAACCGTAAACGCTCAGGACGACGCGGACGGAACAAATGACGGTATTCAGGCGGATACCCTGCTTACCGTAGCGGACGGCACGCTTGACATAACGGCTACCGGCGAGGCTCTCAAAGCAAACGCGTCAAGTATCGCGTATCTGGAGGACAGCACAGCTGCCGAAACTCCGGCTGACGGCGACGGCTGCATACTAATCAGCGGCGGCACGATAACCGCGTCGGCGGGCGAGGACGGCATAAAGGCTGTCAAAAATGTCACGATAAGTGACGGCAGCGTTACGCTGACCAAGGCTTTAGACGGTATACAGGTAAATGAAATTATATATAATACCGACGGCGAAACGGTTCTGTATCATGTTGACGGCGAGATTGATATTGAAGGCGGTACTCTGGACATCACAAGCACCGAGGACGGTATACAGTGCAAGACCGGCGATATAAATATCTCGGACGGCACAATTACGGTAAATGCCACACTTGACGGCATACAGTCGTCGTGCAACCTAAACATAGACGACGGCACGTTCGACGTTACAACCGGCGGCGGCGCGATAGACCCGACTAAAGTTGAGGATGATGAGGACGCGGAGAGCTGTAAGGGACTTAAAGCATCCGGTAATCTTACCATTACCGCGGGCGATATAACCGTGAACAGCTATGACGACTCTATTCACTCGAACAGCTCGGTATATATCGGTGTTGAGAATGACAGCAACGCTGTGCCGACAATAGACGTTACAAGCTCGGACGACGGCGTTCACGCGGACGTGTACCTTGTAATCTATAACGGCGATATAACCGTTGAAAACTCCTACGAGGGACTTGAGGGCGCGGAAATATATATTTATGACGGTACTATGATAATAACCGCCACCGACGACGGAATTAACGGCGCGGGAGATGATCCCAATTCGGATGAAACAGCATCAACCTCGTCCGTAGAGCTTATGGCTGGCCCCGACGACAGCAGCAGCGGAAGCAGCAGTGGTGGCGAAAGCGGCGGCAGCAGCGGCGGCGGAGAAAGCGGCGGCGGCAGCAGCAGCGGCGGTCCCGGTCAGGACGGCAGCCAGGGCGGCACAGACCAGGGCGGCGACGATGCATCCGATTACGGTTATATCGAGGTAAACGGCGGCTATATCTATATGACGATAACCAGCACCGGCGACGGCTTTGATTCAAACGGCAGTCTGCTTATCACCGACGGCGTTTCTGTAGTGAACGGCTGCACAGAGTCCGACTGCGACGGAATAGATTTCGGCGACAGCACCGGTGATGAAATAGACATAACCGGCGGCTACGTAATCGCTGTAGCGGCGGAGGGTATGGCAACCATTAACTCGCTTACCCAGACAACCGCAAAGCTCGGATATGGCACTACGACAAGCAATCAATCCACCGGCTTCAGCGGAAACGTGGGCGGAAATCAGCAGCAGGGCGGCGGTAGCATATCCACCGGCAGCAGCTCCAAAATCAGCACGGGCGATTACTGCATAGTCGGCGCGGACGGCACGGTAATATGCGCGTTCAGCTATACGAAGTCAAGCTTCGGTCAGGTGCTTATATCCACTCCGAACATGACAAATCAAACGTATTATATAAGACCGCTTACCGTAAGCGGCGCATCGGCGGATAATATGCTTTACGGCGCGGTTGACAGCGAAACATACGCGTTTACGCTTGCTTCCGGCTGCACCGAAGGTACTTCAAACAGCGCGACATTGACAACAATATCGCAATAATAATTTTAGGTATGTATCGGCTTAAACGCCGTGCATATATATAACATATGTTCCTCTATAGAGAAAGCGGGTCCTCGGATCCGCTTTTCTTCATAAAAAAATTAAAAAAGGTCTTGATTTTTCAAAGAATTTATGGTAAAATATTTCGGTATGAAAAATACACACATTCGCCGATTGCGCGGAGGTTGCCCTTTTGCCGGGGTTTTCGCGTAAGATGACGCGTATGGAGGAATAATCAAAAAACAAGGAGGAAACAAAAAATGGCAAACGTAATTTCAATGAAACAGCTTTTAGAGGCGGGTGTTCATTTCGGACATCAGACAAGAAGATGGAACCCCAAAATGGCGGAGTACATCTTCACCGAGAGAAACGGCATCTACATCATCGACCTTCAGAAGACGGTTAAAAAGGTGGAGGAAGCGTACTACTTCGTAAGAGACGTAGCCGCTAACGGCGAGGACATTCTTTTTGTAGGCACAAAGAAGCAGGCTCAGGACTCAATCAAGGAAGAGGCTGAGAGAGTGGGAATGTACTACGTAAACGCGAGATGGCTCGGCGGTATGCTTACCAACTTCAAGACAATCCAAAAGAGAATCGAAAGACTTGCTCAGATTAACGCTATGGAAGAGGACGGCACATTCGATATGCTTCCCAAGAAAGAGGTTATCAAGCTAAAGGCTCAGAGAGACAAGCTTGAAAAGTATCTCGGCGGCATAAAGAACATGAAGAAGCTTCCCGGAGCAATGTTCGTGGTTGACCCGAGAAAGGAAAAGATTGCTATAGCAGAGGCTAAAAAGTTAGGTATCCCCGTAGTCGCTATCGTTGACACAAACTGCGACCCGGATGAGGTTGATTATGTAATCCCGGGTAATGACGACGCTATCAGAGCCGTAAAGCTAATCGCGTCCACAATGGCGAACGCTATTATCGAGGGTAAGCAGGGCGAGGACGCCGTAGCCGAGGACGCTCCGGCGGCAGAGGAAGCCGAAACGGTTGAGGAATAATTTTCATAAAATATATATAGGAGGAAGAAAGAATGGCATTTACAGCTAAAGACGTAAAGGAACTCAGAGAAATGACAGGCTGCGGAATGATGGACTGCAAAAAGGCTCTTACCGAAACAGACGGCGACAAGGATAAGGCTGTTGAGTTTTTGAGAGAAAAGGGTCTTGCCACGGCGGCTAAGAAGTCCGGCAGAATCGCGGCTGAGGGTATAGTAAAGGCGTATATCGACGGCAACATAGGCGTGCTTGTAGAGGTAAATTCGGAGACAGACTTCGTTGCTAAGAACGAGGAATTTCAGAGCTTTGTTACGGACGTCGCAAAGACTGTCGCGGAATTAAATCCCGCTGACGTTGACGAGCTTAAGACCATGAAGTGCGGAGACAGCACAATAGGCGAGATGCTTACAGAAAAAATCGCTAAAATCGGCGAGAATATGAATATCAGACGTTTCGCGAGAATCGAGACAACGGGAACAGTGGTTGAATACATCCACGCGGCAGGTAAAATAGGCGTATTGGTTGAGGCGGATGCCGAGAACAACGACGCGACTAAGGAATGCCTCAGAAACGTAGCTATGCAGGTTGCGGCTCTTAACCCGAAGTACCTTTCAAGCGACGATATTCCGCAGGATTACAAGGACCACGAAAAGGAAATTCTTATCGCTCAGCTTAAGAATGACCCGAAGAACGCGTCCAAGCCTGATAACATCATCGAGAAGATGATTACAGGCCGTCTTGCAAAGGAATTTAAGGAAATATGCCTTCTTGAGCAGGAATATGTAAAGGCTGAAAATAAGGAAAACGTTGACAAGTACGTTAAGAGCGTAGGAAACATCACGCTTAAGCAGTTTGTACGCTTTGAAACAGGCGAGGGACTTGAAAAGCGCGAGGACGATTTCGCGGCTGAGGTTGCGTCAATGGTTAAGTAATTAACATAAAATTCCAAAATCCCGATAAACACCGGTTTATCGGGATTTTTTTGCGTAAAAAAATATTTTAAATCCCTATTGACAACGCAGGAAAGTTGTGGTATAGTATATTCAGTTAGCAAAGACTAACCAAACATATTTATTTATCTCACAGTGAATACTAACTTGCGGAGGAGGGATTATATGAGGACAGAATATTTATTGGCATATCATTGCGGTCCGGCTTTGGCGGGAATAAAAACAGCCAATATAATGGCGTGCCTTAAAAAAGAAAATCCCGAGGCAAAGGAAGAGATAAAGCGGCTTAACGCCGCTATGAACGGGCGCGGAATTTATTTTGAGATACTGTGCGAATGTGAAAAGCGTATGCTGATTATGGCGTACCGCAGGGAAAAGCTTTGCGATTACCTCAACACGCCGCCGATTAAGGCGTTTTTGGTAAATTGCGGCTATCCCGAAAGCTTTTCGTTAAGCGTGTATCTTGATATATTGAGGGAAAGACTGCGTGAAAAGGATTTTCCGCACGAGATAGGCGCGTTTTTGGGTTATCCGATACACGATATTTACGGATTCATAAACCACAAGGACGAGGGCTGTCTGCTTACGGGTGAATGGAAGGTTTACGCCGACGCGGACGGTGCGGAAAAATTATTTTGCCGCTACCGCTCATGCCGAATGGCGATATTAAGACGCCTCAGAGAGGGCAAGACGCTTGAACAGCTTTTTTGCGCGGCATAGTGTTCAAATTTAAAACAGGATAACAGGGGAAAACCCTTATTATTAAAATATTTATCAGGAGGTAATGTACATGAGTAAAACGGCTGTTATTTATTGGAGCGGCACCGGAAATACCGAGGCTATGGCGCAGGCTGTGTTTGACGGAGCAAAGGAGGTAAATCCCGAAACGGAGCTTTTCACAGTTTCCGAGATAAGCGCGGAGGACGCGGCAGGGTATGACACGTTGATTATGGGTTGTCCTGCTATGGGCGCGGAAACGCTGGAGGAAAGCGAGTTTGAACCGTTCTTTACAGAGCTGGAGGGAAGTATTTCGGGAAAGAATATCGCCCTTTTCGGCTCATACGGCTGGGGCGACGGCGAATGGATGAGAAGCTGGGAGGAAAGAGTAAGCGCCGCGGGCGCAAAGCTCGTTTGCGGCAGCGTTATCGCCAACGACGCTCCCGACGACGACGCTGTAGCACAGTGCGCCGAGCTTGGAAAAACAGCGGCAAGCGCGTAACGCACCGCGAACAAGAAAGGCAGACAAAACGCAATCGGTTTTGTCCGCCTTTTTATTTGTGACATTTTTAATTTAAGCCGCTATTCCGTAATTTCCGCCTCACCTGATGAGGTATCCTCATAGGTTTCCGTTTGCACGGCATCGCTTTCGCCGCCGGTTTCGGCGCCGCCTCCTTGACCTTCGCTCGATTGAGTATCATCCGATGAGGTCACGCCGGACGATGTGTCGGACGAGCCTGTATCCGAGTAGCCGCCCGAGCTTGAGCCGGACGAACCGCCGTATGAGCCGCTGTATGAGCCGCCGGACGATGATGTGTCGGTATTTGTATTGCTCGGAATATCAGTGCCTATATCAGTGTTATCCGTGGGGGATATGATAGGCTCCGCGCTCGGAGATTCCTCCGGAGTCTCCGTCTGAACCGGCTTTTCGGTCGCGCTCGACTTCTTGCTCGCGTGCGATGCGTTGCAGTCTGACTTCGGCTGCGTTCCCTCAACAAAGTACGCTGTTGTGGACGGACAGGTGCTTGTGGCAAGCATTCCCGAATACTCGCAAACCTCAACCTCAACCACGTTGCTCGGGCGCGTAAGCTCCTTTTGATTCAGTGACTCGTGTACTCTTTCCATTACAAGCTTCCAAGCGGTAACGGTCGGATTACCCGAAACACCCGCGTCTGATAATGACGACGGAGAGTCGAAGCCGTACCAGCACGCGCCCACGTAATACGGGGTGAAGCCGACGAACCACTTATCACAGTCGTCGTCCGTGGTGCCGGTTTTGCCGTAGGTCGCGATGCCGCAGTCAAGCTTCGCGTTTCTGCCTGTGCCGATGCTTGTGTTTACAACGCCGTAAAGCAGATCCGCAGTTATATACGCCGACGCAGCGCTTATCGCTTGAGTTGAATCCGATGTGTTTTCAAGAATAACCTGACCCGTGGAGTCAAGAACCTGCGTATAGGTATACGGACTTATATATTTGCCGCTGTTTACAAATGTCGCGTAGGCGGCTGCCATTTCCTCTACCGTAACGCCCTGCGTTAAGCCGCCGAGAGCCAGTGAGCTGTAGTTTTTATCGCCGTCCACAAGGGTGGAGAGGTGGAATTTATTCTGTAAATATCCGAATGACGTTGACAGTCCGACCATATCCAAAACCTTTACCGCGGGTATGTTGGATGACCTCGCCACAGCCTCCTTTACGGTCATATCGCCGTAGAAGTCGTTATAGGAGTTTTTCGGCGTCCAGTCGTCGTTGCCGATTGTGATTTCCTCGTCCGTTACCACCGTTACCTCGGTTATTTTACCGGTATCGATAGCCGGCGCGTATACGGACAACGGCTTAATCGATGAGCCGGGCTGACGCATTGACTGCGTCGCTCTGTTCCAGCCGCGTATGTCGGTTTTCTCGCCCAGACCTCCTATAAGTCCGCGCACCTTGCCGGTGTACGGGTCAATTATAACCATAGCCGCCTGCGCGCCCATTCCCGTTGACGGGAAGTTTGAGGTATCGGTAAAGACATCCTCCATTATCGCCTGTATATCCGGGTCAACCGTGGAATATATTTTAAGTCCGCCGTTATAAACCTGCTGCGTCGCGAAGTCTGTCGAATATCCCTTTTGCTCCACAAGGTCGTTTATAACGTCATTTATAACCTGATCCACAAAGTATGAGGTTATGTTACTTTGACTTTCCTTATGCGCGTTGCTCACAACAAGGTCGCTGCTTGCGGCGGTATTGTATTCGTCCTCGGTGATATATCCCAGCTCAAGCATTTTCGCGAGAACAACATTCCTTTTCTCAATGTTGTTTTCGGGATGCGTGAACGGGTCGTATTCCGACGGGAACTGCGTTATGCCCGCTATTGACGCCGCCTCCTCGAGCGTAAGCTCGGACGCGCTCTTGTTAAAGTAAGTGTTGGCTGCCGCCTCCACGCCGTTGCAGTTGTTCGCGAAATACACTATGTTCAGATACATTGTCAATATCTCGTCCTTGGTAAGTTGCCGTTCAAGCGCGACGGCGCGCATCATTTCCTTTATCTTACGCGACGGAGTGTTTTCGCTTTCGTTGGTTATGTTCTTTATAACCTGCTGAGTGATTGTGCTTCCGCCGTAATTGGACGTGCCTATGCCGAGCTTTGAAAGAACCCATTTGCCGGTCGCGCCGAGAGTTCTCTTTATGTCGACTCCGTGGTGCTTGTAAAAACGCTCGTCCTCGATGGCGACTATAGCGTCCTTCATAACCTGCGGTATCTGAGAGGAATCAATCCATATTCGGTTTGAATCGGATT
The DNA here is from genome assembly GCA_021203665.1 of Bacillota bacterium. Classification (GTDB taxonomy): domain Bacteria; phylum Bacillota; class Clostridia; order UBA1381; family UBA1381; genus Hominilimicola. The sequence goes on along the minus strand of JAJQAT010000083.1, from coordinate 586 downwards.
GTATCTGCTCCAATTCCTGCGGATTTCCGCTTTCGTCCTCATAATATATGAAGGACGAATAATTCAGAGCCAGCGTCTGTATGTTCATGTCCTTGATTTCGCGCGATACCGCCGCGTACATTCCGACGGTCATTCCGGACACGATAACCACCAATATAAACAGCGTGGCGAATATAGTAAGCCTTAAGCGCCGTCTGAATCTGATTTGCTTTTCCGTAAGAGGCTTTTTCTGCTTTTTCTGCTTTTTCCTCTTGCGGGATGATGAGCTTGAACGCCGCCTTGACGGTGCCGCGGACGCGGAACCGGTGTCTCTTGACCTTGAGGGAGTCTGCGACGGCTGACGGCTTTGACCCCGGCTCTGCCTGCGCCGACTCGGCACTTCGGAGGAACCCGATGTCATCATGTCGTATTCGTCCCAGTCAAAATCGTCGTTCGATGTATATTTTGAGCTTCGTCTGTTTCTTCCGTTATCATCTGCCATATTAAATCCTCCTATCTTTAAAGATTGGTAAAAAGATTAGTATAAACTAATTATATATCAAATTGTATAAATTTGCAACTATTATTTTCACAAAGGTGTATATAT
>JAJQAT010000097.1 GCA_021203665.1 Bacillota bacterium | reverse complement strand
TACACATAGAATTTGACTTTCATTGAAATTTTACATTTCATATATTATTATAATAAAAAAAGAGAATTTTTCAATGAATAAATTGTATTTGCTTTTTTAATAATTTGTTAACACAATTCGCAAAATATACTTGAAAAATATTATATATAGGTATATAATGGTTAGTAGAATAAAACAACAGAGTAGGTTTGCGCGCGTGAAGTGCGGAATGAACGGGGAGTTGTCATTCCGACGAAAAGCAGCTTTGCTTGCGGTGCGTACTCCGCATCCCGCTGCTTGCATTACAGGATAACGCAGTCTTTCTTGTTTTGCCGAAAGGGCAGGGCGGGGAAGGCTTTTTTGTTTATCGGAGGGATATTGGATTAATGAATTACAGAGAATCGCGCGAGTATATAAATGACGCGTCGAAATACGGGATAGTGCCGGGACTTTCAAATATAACGGAGCTTTGCGCTGCGCTCGGAAACCCGCAGGACGAATTAAAAATAATTCATATTGCCGGCACAAACGGCAAGGGCAGCACAGGCGCGTTTATACGGTCTGCGCTGACGGACGCGGGAATAAAAACGGGACATTTCTCGTCACCGGCGGTATTTGAATACAGAGAGCAGTTTACGATAGACGGTGAAAATATAAGCGAGGAAAAATACGCGTATTATATGAGCCTTGTAAGAGAGGCGGCGGACAAGATGGAGCCGCACCCTACGCCGTTCGAGATGGAAACGGCGGCGGCTTTTGAGTATTTTTGCGGCGAGAGGTGCGGCATTGCGGTTATCGAGGCGGGAATGGGCGGAGGAGCGGACGCGACCAACGTGATAGGCAAAAGCCTTGCTTCGGTCATAACGCCGATAAGCATGGACCATACAAAATTCCTCGGGAATAGCATTGAGGAAATCGCACTTGAAAAGGCGGGAATTATAAAGGAAAACGGAATTGTTGTCTCGGCTCGTCAGACGGACGCGGCTATGGCGGTTATTGAAAGAGTGTGCCGCGAAAAAGGAGCGGAGCTTATCGTAAGCGAAAACGATACCGAATATGAAATATCGCTTGACGGCGATTATCAGCGCCAAAACGCCGCGCTTGCGGCGCAGGCTTTGAGGCGGATAGACGGCGTTTCGGAAAGCAATATAAAAAACGGCTTAAAAAAAGCGGTATGGCACGGACGATTTGAAAAAATATCTGACAATCCCGTTTTTATAATAGACGGCGCGCATAATGCGGACGGCGCGGAAAAGCTTGCCGCAAGCCTAAAAAAGTACCGCGGCGCCGAACGGCTGATTTTTATTATGGGAGTGCTTGGGGACAAGGACTACAGGAAAATGGCTGAAATAACCGCGCCCATGGCGGAGATGATATACACGGTTACGCCGGATAATCCGCGCGGACTTAACAATGAAATTTTAGCGGAAACAATCAGGGAATATAATCCGAATGTACACGCGCTGAGTCTTGACGCGGCTGTGAAAATGTGCCTTAAGGAGGAGAACGCCGTTACGGTCGCGTTCGGGTCGCTTTCGTTTTTGGGCAAGCTCAAGAAAAGGGTAGACGCCGTATGCGGTATGCGCCGATGCAGCCGTATTTTGAAAAACGAAATATTTTTAAAAATGCTGTCGCTGATTAACGGGGCGGAAAAGGACAGAATATACTGCAATCACGGCATCGAGCATCTTTTGGACGTCGCGCGGGCGGGATATATAACAGCTCTCGAAAACGGACTTGATATAAAAAAGGAGCTTATATACTCGGCGGCGCTGCTCCACGATATGGGAAGATACGCCCAGTATGCGGGCATTGAGGAGCATCACGCCGCGGGCGCGAAAATCGCGGCGCAAATTTTGCCCGAATGCGGCTTTGACGAAAAGGAAACAGCGGAAATTATAAGCGCGGTAAAGGCTCACGGAAGTATGAGCGGTAAAACCGAAACCCTCGCGGACGTTATTGCCGAGGCGGATAAAAAAACGCGTATGTGTATGCTGTGCGCCGCGTCGGATACGTGCAAGTGGAGGGAAGAGGAACGCAATATGCTTATAGAGTTATAGGAGATTGTAATGATTATAGGAAACAGAGAATTTAAAAATCACACATATATAATGGGCATACTTAACGTGACGCCCGATTCGTTTTCGGACGGAGGGAAATACAACGATATTGACCGCGCGTTAAAGCGCACGGAAAAAATGATAAAGGACGGCGCGGACATTATAGACGTGGGCGGCGAGTCCACGCGCCCGAATTACACAAAAATCAGCGATGAGGAGGAAACGGAAAGGATTGCTCCGGTTATCGAAAAAATAAAGCGGAGCTTTGATATTCCGGTATCCGCCGACACGTATAAAAGCCGCGTCGCCGCCGCCGCACTGCGCGCGGGCGCGGATCTTATAAACGATATTTGGGGACTGAAGTACGACGGCGAAATGGCGGAGGTGATAAGCCGTTCCGGCGCGGCGTGCTGTCTTATGCACAACAGGGAAAGGGCGGAGTACGAATCCTTCCCCGACGATGTGATAAGCGATTTAAGGGAAACTGTCGCCATTGCGAAAAACGCCGGAATAAGCGATGATAAAATTATGCTTGACCCCGGGATAGGCTTTGCCAAAACATATGAGCAAAATCTCATAATGACGAACAAGCTTGAGCTTATGCACACCCTCGGTTATCCGATTCTTCTCGGGACGTCGCGCAAGTCGATGATAGGTCTTACGCTCGGCTTGCCGCCTGACAGCCGCGTGGAGGGCACAATCGCGACGAGCGTTTTGGCGGTTATAAAGGGCTGTCTTTTCGTGCGCGTACATGACGTTGCCGAGAACAAGCGCGCGGTAATGATGACCGAGGCAATTATTAACAGCAAATAAACAGAGATGGACGCAGAAAATAAACGGCTTGTTTCTTTTCCGCGTTATGGTTTGTGCCGCTGGGCGGCGGAACGGAGATAAATATGGATAAAATAAAAATCGAGGGATTGGAAATTTTTGCGAATCACGGCGTGTTAAAAGAGGAAAACGTGCTCGGGCAAAAATTCATAGTGGACGCGGAGCTGTACTGCGACACGAGAGCCGCGGGAAAAAACGACGATTTGAACCGCTCGGTAAACTATGCGCACGTCGGCAGACTGATAGAGAGCGAAATGCAGAATAACACGTTTAAGCTTATCGAGGCGGCGGCGGAAAAAATCGCGGAGCGGATACTTCTTGAATACCGCGCGGTAAGCGAGGTTACGGTAAGGGTAAAAAAGCCGTGGGCGCCGATTATGATGAGGGTTGACACGGTTGAGGTTGAGATTACAAGAAAGCGCCACACGGCATATATCGCGCTTGGCTCCAATATGGGAGACACGTATTCGCACCTTAACGCCGCGGTTGAGGCAATCGGCGCGGACAAATACTGCAAGGTAAAAAAGGTGTCGGAGTTTATTGTGACAAAGCCGGTGGGCAATGTGGAGCAGGACGATTTTTTAAACGGCTGTATCGAGATTGAAACGCTTTATACGCCGCACGAGCTGCTTGATTTTCTGCACGCGGCGGAAAACAGCAGGGGAAGAGAGAGAAAAGTACATTGGGGTCCGAGGACGCTTGATTTGGACATAATTTTCTACGACGATGCCGTAATCGCGGACGAGGATTTAATCATACCGCATCCCGAGGCGGAGAAACGCGAATTTGTGCTTGCGCCTCTTTGTATGATTGCCCCGTATGCGCGTCACCCGATAAGCGGGCGCACGGCGGCGCAAATGCTCGCCGATATTCGACGCTGAAATGCCCGATTAAAGAAAAATGTACAAAATATGCCCGTACTTTTTATGCAAAATAATATGATATGTCACTTGAAAAATTTTGTGAAATGTGATATATTTGTAAAGTAAATGTAAAACTTTTTTGAAATAAGCCGGAAACGCTCCGGCAATTTGCAGCAGAAAACATACATTCCGTAAAAAAAGGAGAATTTACAATGACAAACAATTTTATAAGTGACGAGGCACCGATTGTAGGCAAACTTAGTATTATCAGCATGAAGGGCTGCGAGGCGATAACCGCCCGTATCGACGAGTATTTAAAAGCCTTTCGGCAATATGAGGATGTTGACACATATGTTACCCACGTGACCTGCCCGAGATTCGGCACGGGAGAGGGCAAATGTGTTATCGATGAAACGGTAAGAGGACATGACGTATATATTATATGTGACGTATTCAATTACGGAGTTACTTATAAAATGTACGGCATTGAAAATCATATGAGTCCCGACGACCATTATCAGGATTTAAAGCGCATCATAGCCGCTATGGGCGGCAAGGCAAGACGTGTAACCGTCGTAATGCCGATGCTTTACGAGGGCAGACAGCACAGACGCAGCGGAAGAGAATCGCTTGACGCCGCTCTTATGCTTCAGGAGCTTGTAAACATGGGCGTGACGAACATCATCACCTTTGACGCGCACGACCCGAGAATTTCAAACGCGATTCCGCTTTCCGGCTTTGACGACGTGCAGGCTACCTATCAGATGATAAAGGCGCTTGTAAAAGCCGTGCCGGACATTTCTTTGAATAAATTCGACACAATCGTAATTTCTCCCGATGAGGGCGGTATGTCGAGATGTATGTACTATTCGGCGGTGCTGAAGCTTGACCTCGGAATGTTCTATAAAAGACGCGACTATTCGAGAATCGTCAACGGTAAGAACCCTATCGAGGCGCACGAATATTTGGGACGCGACGTAAACGGCAAGGACGTTATCATAGTTGACGATATGATTTCCTCGGGAGAGTCCGTAATAGACGTGGCAAGGAATCTGAAAAGCCAGGGAGCGAAGAGAATTTTCGTATTCGCCTCATTCGGACTTTTCTGCAACGGTCTCGAGTGCTTTGACGAGGCTTTCGCCGAGGGCATAGTGGATAAAATCTTCACGACAAATCTTATTTACAGAAATCCCGACCTCGCATTGCGCGACTGGTACTGCGAGGTTGATATGTCAAAATATATGTCGCTCCTTATCGACACGCTTAATCATGATGAAACAATATCCAAACTGCTTGATCCGGTGAACAAGATTAAGGCTCTTGTGGACAGGCTTGAGAATAAATAGGAGAAAATTTATGCAGTGTATATTGCTGGCGGCAGGCTATGCCACAAGATTGTATCCGCTTACGGAAAATATGCCGAAGGCGCTTTTAAAGCTGGGCGATAAAACCATACTTGATATGGTTGTGGACAAAATAGACGAGGTTCCCGAGGTGGAGCATATCTATATAGTCACAAACGAGAAATTTTACAATAATTTTCTTGAATGGAGCAAGGGCTACAGCGGCGGCAAAAGGGTAAAGGTCTTAAACGACCATACCACAAATAACGATAACAGGCTCGGCGCGATAGGCGATTTGAAGTATGTTATCGACCAAGAAAATATTGACGATGAGATACTTGTTATGGCAAGCGACAATATTTTTGATTTTTCGCTGAACGGCTTTGCCGATATGTACCGTGAGAAAAACACGGATATGATTTGCGCGCACACCATTGAGGATAAAGAGGATTTACATTCAATGGGTGTGGTTGAGCTTGAGGAGGACGGCAAGGTAAAGAGCTTTGAGGAAAAGCCGCTTTGTCCCAAGTCCGATTTGGGTGTGCCCCCGTTTTATTTGTATAAGCGCGAAACTCTTCCTCTTATAGACGAGTATTTGCGCGCGGGAAACAATCCCGACGCTCCGGGGCATTTTATTCCGTGGCTTATAGGCAGGAACGACGTCTACGCCTATGTTTTCGACGCGGTTCGCATCGATATAGGCACCCCCGAAAGCTATTACGACGCTTGCGATAGATTGGAAAAGGGTATTTTATTTGAAAAGTAATTTCAGGCTGTTGGCATAAATGTCAACAGCTTTTTTACCGTATATCGGAAATTTACAAAAAATTAATAAAAAACAGTAGTAATATTTTTGTATTTGTGATATAATACAAATTAATAATGTAAAATCACGTACTATGGGCATTTTAATACAATTTTTATGAGGAGAAGAATAATGAGTATATTTGAAAAAGTATTCGGAAATTATTCCGCCAGAGAGCTTAAGAGAATATATCCGATTGCGGATAAGGTAATGGCTCTCGAGGCGGATATGGCTAAGCTTTCGGACGCGGAGCTAAAGGCTAAAACTCCCGAGTTTAAGGAAAGACTTTCAAAGGGCGAAACCCTTGACGATCTTCTTCCGGAGGCGTTCGCCGTAATGCGTGAGGCGAGCTGGCGCGTACTGGGAATGAAGCACTTCTACGTGCAGGTAGTCGGCGGCATCATTTTGCATCAGGGACGTATAGCCGAAATGAAAACCGGTGAAGGTAAAACTCTTGTTTCCACGTTGCCGGCATATCTTAACGCGCTGACAGGTGACGGCGTACATATCGTTACCGTAAACGATTATCTCGCAAAGCGCGACAGTGAGTGGATGGGTAAGGTTTACCGCTATTTGGGCATGAGCGTGGGACTTATTATCCACGACCTTAACAATAAAGAAAGACGCGAGGCATACGCATCCGATATTACCTACGGCACAAATAACGAGCTCGGCTTTGACTACCTCCGCGACAACATGGTTGTTCATAAAGAGGAAATGGTACAGCGCGGACATAATTACGCCATAGTGGACGAGGTTGACTCAATCCTTATCGACGAGGCGAGAACTCCGCTTATTATTTCCGGTATGGGACAGGACGCGAATGAGCTTTACCGCGTTGCGGATATGTTTGTAAAGCGTCTTAAAAAGCTTGTTGTTACCGAGCATGACGATAAACAGCTTGACGAGGATGTCGATGCCGATTATATCGTAGACGAGAAAGCGAGAACCGCGGCTCTTACCGAACGCGGTGTTAAAAAGGCGGAGCAGGGCTTCGGAGTTGAAAATCTTTCCGACCCGGACAATATGAAGCTCCAGCACCATATCAATCAGGCATTGCAGGCGAACGGCGTTATGCACCGCGACCAGCAGTACGTTGTGCAGGACGGCGAGGTAATGATTGTCGATGAATTTACCGGACGTATAATGCCCGGCAGACGCTACAGCGACGGACTTCACCAGGCTATCGAGGCAAAGGAGGGCGTGAAGATTGAGAACGAGTCGAGAACGCTTGCCACAATCACCTTCCAGAATTTCTTCCGCCTTTATAACAAGCTTTCCGGTATGACGGGTACCGCTCTTACCGAGGAAGAGGAATTTCAGCATATTTATAAGCTTGACGTTGTTGCGGTTCCGACAAATAAGCCGGTTATCCGCGAGGATATGCACGATGTCGTGTTCAAAACCGAAAAGGGCAAATTTATGGCGGTTATCCGTCAGATACAGGAATGCAACGCAAAGGGTCAGCCGGTGCTTGTCGGCACGGTGAACGTTGATAAATCCGAGGTGCTTTCGGCGCTTTTGAAGCGCGTCGGCATTAAGCACGAGGTTTTAAACGCCAAGTACCACGCAAAGGAAGCGGAGATTATCGCCCAGGCGGGTAAAAAGGGCGCCGTTACAATCGCCACAAACATGGCGGGCCGCGGTACCGATATTATGCTCGGCGGCAACGCGGAATACATGGCTAAGCACGAAATGGCAAGACAGGGCTTCGACGACGAGCTTATCGCCGAGGCTACCGGCTTCGGTGATACCGATAACGAGGAAATCATAAACGCGAGAAAGGTATTCACGGAGCTTAACGAAAAATTCAAGAAACAGATAAAGCCGGAGCAGGAGGAGGTCAAGGAGCTCGGCGGACTGTTCATTATAGGTACGGAGCGTCACGAGTCAAGACGTATAGATAACCAGCTTCGCGGACGTTCGGGACGTCAGGGCGACCCTGGCGCGTCGAAGTTCTTCCTTTCGCTTGATGATGACCTTATGAGAATTTTCGGCAGTGACAAGGTTAAGTCTATGGTAAACGCGCTCGGTCTTGAAGAGGATGAGCCTATAGAGGCTAAAATGCTTACCAACGCGATAGAAAACGCGCAAAAGAATTTGGAGAGCAGAAACTTTGATTCGCGTAAGCACGTCTTGCAGTATGACGAGGTAATGAACGAACAGCGTAAGATTATATACGCTCAGCGTCAGTCGGTTCTTAACGGAGAGGACATCAGCGGCACCATAAGGAGCATGATGGAATCATCGATAGACAGCGCGCTTGACGATTTCATAGGAATATCCGAAATTCCCGAGGAATGGAATATCCGCGCGATAACCGAGTTTGCCAATTACAATCTTAACGCGAAGGGTGAGTTCGCAATACCGGAGGAGGATATGGAAACCATAACCCGCGCCGATGTAAAGGATATGCTTATGGAGCTTGGAAACAAGCGTTATGCGGAGCAGGAGGAAATCTTCGGCGAGAATATGCGCGAGCTTGAGAGAGTGCTTATGCTTAAGGTTGTCGATACGCTGTGGATGGATCACCTTGACGAAATGGAACACGTAAAGCGTGAAATCGGACTTCGCGCCTACGGTCAGCACGACCCTGTAATGGAATACAGAAATGTTGGCAGTGAGCTGTATGAGGGTATGCTTGACAGCATCAAAAAGGACACCGTGAGATATGTGCTTTCGGCAATGCCGAAAATCAAGATAGAGCGCGAGCAGGTGGCTAAGCCGATAGATACCGGCGGCGACGGCTCGCTTTCAAGCACAAGACGCTCCAAAAAGGAGCCGGGCAGAAACGACCCGTGTCCGTGCGGCAGCGGAAAGAAATACAAGCACTGCTGCGGCAAGAATAAATAACGGTTATTTAAAAATCAACGAAAAAGCGCTTCGGCGCTTTTTCATCGTCGATAGGCTTTGCCTGCGGCGTTGGGGGTATATTTGGGGGTATATTATGAAAAAATTTTATATTACTCTGTGCGCATTGGCGGGATTGTTCCTGCTGTGCCTTGCCGTGATGATTTTGAATCCGGAGTATATCAATCTGTATCGCGCCAGACCCGATGGGAATATCATTAATTTGACGCCCGCGGGAGAAACGGCAATGCTTATCGCGGGAATAGTTTTCGCGCTTATAATATTGGCGCTTATCGTATATTTCCTGTATAAGTATATACGAAAGCTCTCTTTAAAAATTCGAGGTAAAGAGGACACAAAGGATTACACCTCCGATTCGGCGGAATTTATGACGGAAAAGCAGTCATCCGAAGGTCTTGCGGAATGGCTGATTTCCGTAAGGCGCGGACGTCTTGAAAAGGAAAACAATAAAGACAAGAAAGAAAGTAATAACAGAAAGAAGTGATAAATATGTTGGAGTACGATGAGTACAGATTAAAGCTGCAAGGCTTTGAGGAAAGCATAAATGATTTGAGGGATTCACTTTGACATCGCGGGTGCGGAAAGTGAAATAACAAAGCTTGAGGAGGAGAGCGCGAAGCCCGATTTTTGGGATGATATGGAAAACTCGCAAAAGGTTTTGCAGAAAACCAAGCAGCTCAAGGATAAGGTTGAGGCGTTCAATAATTTGAAGTCAAAATGGGAGGACACTCTTGTTCTTATCGACCTTGCGAATGAGGAAAACGACGAGAGTATGCTGCCGGACGTAACGGAGGCGGCGGCGGAAATTGAGGCGGAAATTGAAAAAATGACGCTCGAAACGCTCCTTTCGGGCAATTACGACAGAAATAACGCCATTATGACGTTCCACGCCGGCGCGGGCGGCACCGAAGCGCAGGACTGGTGCGAAATGCTCATCAGAATGTATCAGATGTGGGCGCAGAAAAACGGCTATACCACGACCGTGCTTGACTCGCTCCCGGGCGACGAGGCGGGAATTAAAAGCTGTACCATAGAAATCGACGGCTTAAACGCTTACGGATACTTAAAGGCTGAAAAGGGCGTTCACCGCCTTGTAAGAATCTCGCCGTTTAACTCGGCGGGAAAGCGAATGACCTCGTTTGCCTCTATCGAGGTAATGCCTGAGCTTGACGACAACGTCGAGGTGGACATACGTCCGGAGGACATAAAAATGGAGGCGTTCCGCGCAAGCGGCGCGGGCGGTCAGCATATCAATAAAACAAGCTCGGCGGTTCGATTGACGCATATTCCGACGGGTATTGTAACCTCGTGCCAGACACAGCGCTCGCAGCATCAAAACAGGGATTACGCGATGAAAATGCTCAAAGCGAAGCTCGTGGAGCTTGCCGAGCAGCAGCAAAAGGAAAAAATATCGGATATTCAAGGCGTGCAAATGGAAAACGGCTGGGGAAGTCAGATACGCTCCTATGTGTTCCAGCCCTACACAATGGTTAAGGACCTCAGAACAGGCTATGAAATGGGCAATATCGGCGCCGTAATGGACGGCGATTTGAACGGCTTCATAAACGCATACCTAAAAGCGGCAAGCCTGGGAACTCTGAAAAAATAATAAAAAGCCTCTCTGTATCGGGGAGGCTTTTATTTTGCAAATAAATTAACAGTCCGACGAGCCTTGCGGAGCATAGCCGCCCTCATCGCTTTGACTGTGGTTTGCATCGCTTGTTAAAGGCTGTACCGTACTTGCGGCTGTGATAAGCCTCCCTTGTCTAAAGGGAGGCGGCATTTGCGGAGCAAATGACGGAGGGATTCGGACGCCCGATGGGCGTCCTCTGCGGGGAGCGGGGTGAGGAATCCCTCAGTCAGCTTCGCTGACAGCTTTTTGACCACGGCACACGCCTGTTTACTGTTCATCCTGTTGTTTTTTATTTTTCAATTTTCTTCTTCCGTCTATTATTACAAGTATAACGAATATCGCTGTCAAGACGGCAAGAGCAATAGCTTTTGAGCTCATAGTTTTTCTCCTTATTTACAGAAAACGTGTTTTCCTATTGTGGTAATAACCGCGCGCGAGCGAATCCATGAATTGGTGGCAGTGCTCGGATTATAGTAATATATCGCTCCGCCTGTGGGATCCCAGCCGTTGAGGGCGTCGCGCGCCGCGTTGTAGCAGGAGCTTTCCACGGCTTTGTTTATCTGTCCGTCGGACACCGCCGTAAACGCGCCCTGCTGATATATAACTCCGGCGATGGTATTTGGAAAAGAGGAATGGCGCACACGGTTTAGCACAACCGCGCCGACTGCGACCTGTCCCTCATAGCTTTCGCCGCGCGCCTCGCCGTTTATCACCATTGCCAAAAGCGTGACGTCGCTTGAATACGTGCTGCTTGATGAGCCTGTCGGCAAGCCGATTTTCGCGAGCGTCGCGGGACCCGCGACACCGTCGGCGGTAAGCCCGTTTTTGCGCTGAAATTCCTTTACGGAGTTGGCTGTCCGCCACCCGTATATGCCGTCTATGCTGCCGCTGTAATAACCCCAGGATTTAAGGCGGGTTTGTATATTGGTTACCTCCTGTCCCTGCGAGCCTATTTTGGACAGCGCCGACGCCGTGCTCTCCGTGAACACACAGCTGATTACAAGTGATAATACGGTTGCAAATATTCGTTTAGATATACGTTTCATAAGGTATCCTTTCTCTCTGATGTAATATATATCTATTTTTAACGAATATTTGGGTTTTAATACATAATAATAGGCATTTTTTGCTCGGTATAGATTGCGAGCGTGAGCGCGCATATATTTTTCGCATTCGCCCCGCTCAAAGCCGAGGCGCAGGCTTGGAGGGTATTGCCGGTGGTGCATATATCATCAAAAAGAAGTATTCCCTTGCCGGACAGGTCACTCCCGCATGAAAACGCGTCCTTAACATTCAAAACTCTGTCAATCCTCTTTAAAGAGCTTTGCTTTTGCGTTGCGCGCACGCGCTTAACCAAATCCGTCCGCATCGGAATTTGCAGGTACTCGGACACATATTCCGCAATCAGCTCCGCCTGATTGTATCCGCGCTCCTTAAGACGCTTTTCATGCAGCGGCACGGGGACAATATAATCAAATTCGTCCCATATGTCGTATGAATCCAGATAATCCTTCATCATATCCGCGAACAGCCTTGCGTACGCCCAGTAATTTTTAAATTTGAAATCCAAAATCGCGCCCCGAAGCGGCTCGCCGTATTCAAAGGGCGACATGATGTACGAAATATTCCGCGTACCCTTGTAGGGCAGGGAGTGAGACGTGCGCGACAGGCGCTCGGAACAGCCGGCGCATATGCCGATATTGCCGCAAGCTTTGTATGCCGTGTCAATATTTTTTCTTTCGTCGCAGAAAACGCAGATATATTTTTTCATATCAATATCCAATCTGCCGCGTAAGCGGCGCAAATATATTTTCGCGCTACCATTTCTTTTTGGGACATTTGCCGTCCGAAAGCCGCGCGTGCACCTGCATTACGCAGCCGCATACGCCGCAGGTCGAGCCGTACATAAAGCTGCCGCATTCGGCGCATACCGAAAAGCGCGCGCTGTATACTTCATTGCTCACGAGCCGTATACCCCTCATAGATGTTACCTCGTCAACCATTTTTTGTATGTCGCTTTCGGAAAGCGCGGTTTTAAGTCCGCATCTTTTACATTTACCCATTATTTCAGCGTGATAACGGCGGCGCTCATTTTCGGCAGCTTTAACGAAAGAATGCCGTCCGAAAGCGAAACATCGAGAGCGCGCGGCGCAACCGTGTCCGGAGCGTCAAAGGTATTGCAGTCGTTCATATTAACAGCGGTCAAAAGCTCCGCGCCCGCGCTTAAATAAACCCCGTCGCGCAGCTCGATTTCAACGCTTTCGTCCTCGTCAAGGCTTACATTGCATATTGAAATTGTCATTGCGCCGTCCTTTTCGGAGGCGGAAACGCTTATTTTCGGGATTTTTTTGCCGCCGAAGTCGATTTCATCGGAGGCATAGTCTATGTCAACCCTTTCGCCGTCCATATGACCCTTCATCATTCTGAACAGGTGATATGTCGGAGTAAGCACCATTTTTTCTCCGTCGGTAAGTATCATAGCCTGCAATACGTTCACCATTTGCGCGATATTCGCCATTCTTACTCTGTCGTTGTGACGGTGGAAGGCGTGAAGCACAAGCATTGCGCTTATAACGTCGCGCATTGTGTTCTGCTGATACAGAAATCCGGGGTTTGTGCCGGGTTCAACGTCAAACCAGTTGCCCCATTCGTCAACGATAAGCGCGATTTTTCTTTCGGGATCGTATCTGTCCATTATCGACTCGTGCAGGGTAACCGCGGATTCAACGCGCCCGCTGTCCGCCATTAGGCTGTACCAGCCGTTTTTGTCAAAGCACGTCGATGAACCCTTGTTTTCCCAGTCCGTTTCATATGTATAGTTGTGGAGCGATATGCCCTCAGTCGCATTCGCGATATTTTGCATAAGCGTTTCCGTCCACTCGGCGTCGTCCGCGTTGGGACCGCCCGCGATTCGGAAAATAGGCTCGTCGCCGTAGCTTCTGATAAAGGTCGAGTATCTTCTGTAAAGGTCGCAGTAATACAGCGGACGCATATTTCCGCCGCAGCCCCAGTTTTCGTTGCCCACGCCGAAGAATTTCAGCTTCCAGGGCTTTTCCCTGCCGTTTTTGCGGCGCTCGTTCGCGAGAGGCGAATCGCCGTCAAAGGTCATATATTCAATCCAGTCGCGCATTTCCTTGACGCTGCCGCTGCCCACGTTGCCGCATATGTAAGGCTCCGTGCCGAGCTGCTCGCACAGCTCGAAAAATTCGTGCGTGCCGAAGTGGTTGTTTTCCACAACTCCGCCCCAGTTTGTGTTTACCATATACGGACGCTTCGATTTTTCACCGATACCGTCGCGCCAGTGGTAGTCGTCCGCAAAGCAGCCGCCTGGCCAGCGCAGCACCGGTATTTCAAGCTCCCTAAGCGCGTTTACAACGTCGGTCCGCATACCGTTTTTGTTCGGAATGTCCGAATCCTCGCCTACATACAATCCCTCGTAAATACATCTTCCCAAATGCTCCGCGAATTGTCCGTAAATATATTTGCTTATTTTGCCCTGTTTTCTTGATGTGTTAATAATTGCTTTCATCAGGTAAATTCCTTTCCTTCCTTTTTGTGCTAAAATGATTATACTATGCCGAGCGTACTTTTTCAATATCAAATCGGTAAAATCGGTGAAAAATTTTTTTCGACCGCCATGAGCGGGCGAGGGGGATGCGTTTTTGTG